>JAFECZ010000006.1 GCA_018241905.1 Pseudomonadota bacterium | reverse complement strand
GGCATACCGCTGCTCGATGGCAGCAGTTCCTGTCCGGCCCGTTCGAGGTCGGCGTGGCCCAGCATTGGGACGCGGCACCGGCCGCGGCCTTGATTGCGCTGCATGCCCACAAGTCCGCGCAGGCGGTTCAGGCGTTTCGGCGCGCGTTTCCCGACCGGCCCATCGCGCTGGTCTTCACGGGGACCGACATCTATGGCGATGCGGCGCCCAGCGGGCAGGCGAGCGAGTCGTCTCGCGCTGCAACGCACCTGGTGGTGCTGCAGGAACTCGCGCTGGACAGGCTCACCGAGCAGGAAAGGCCGAAGGCACGCGTCATCCTGCAGTCTGCCCCCGAGTTGCCGGCTGCCAGCCGTGC
Source organism: Pseudomonadota bacterium (assembly GCA_018241905.1). Lineage (GTDB taxonomy): Bacteria > Pseudomonadota > Gammaproteobacteria > Burkholderiales > Burkholderiaceae_C > Variovorax. The sequence continues at coordinate 30,918 of JAFECZ010000006.1, read as the reverse complement.
GGCCGAAGGTCCGCGCGAGTTCGTCGCGGTCGGACACCTGCGCGAAGTCAAGGACCCGCTGACCTTCATGCGTGCGGCGCGCGTTCTGCGCGAGTCCTCGCCGGACATCCGGCTGGTGCACATCGGCGATGCGCTCGATGCGCCTCTTGCAGCGGCAGCGGCCCGGACCATGGAGGAATGCGCCAACTACCGGTGGCTGGGCAGCCTGGCGCACCAAGAGGCGCGCCGTCGCATTGCCGATGCGCGGGCCCTGGTCCACATGAGCCGCAGCGAGGGCGGCGCCAACGTCGTCATCGAGGCGATTCGCTCGTCGGTCCCGGTCATTGCAAGCCGCATCGACGGCAACGTCGGGCTGCTGGGGCGCGACTACGAGGGCTACTTTCCGGTGGGCGACTTCGAAGCGCTGGCGAAGCTGATGCGCGAGGTGCAGGGCGACGATGCGCTGCACGCCAGGCTGCGCGCGCAGTGCGCGGCCCGTGCGCCGCTGCTGGCGCCCGAACGGGAGAAGCAGGCCGTGCAGGCGCTTGTGCGCGACATGCTTGGGGACTGAGCACGGCGCGGCCCGATCGGTGCCCCGCCGCCGGCCGCGCGGATGCTGCCGGTTGTCCGAGCAGGCTGCACGCATGCCCGAGAATCGCGGGATGCCACACGCCGTATCCCGCCTGCGCGCCGAGCGCCTGGCGCGCAGCGCCAAACCCTTTCTCGCCCGCGGTGGCTTCAAGCGCGAACGCTGCCCGGACTGCCGGCTGGTTCCCAGCCATTGCATGTGCGCGCTGCGCCCTTCGCTGACCACCCGCGCAGGGGTGTGCCTGATCATGGCCGACATCGAGCCGCTCAAGCCCACCAACACGGGCTGGCTGGTCGCCGACGTGGTGCCCGATACCTTTGCCTTCGGCTGGAAGCGCACGGAAGCCGACCCCGGCCTGCTGGCCCTGCTGGCCGATCCGCAGTGGCAGCCCTATGTGGTGTTTCCGGGGCAGTACGTGGCGCCGCCCGAGCGGGTCGTGCAAAGCGTGCAGCCATCGACCGGCGGCGCTGCCGCAAGGCGCCCGCTGTTCGTCCTGCTGGACGCGACCTGGACCGAGGCGCGAAAGATGTTCAGGCGAAGCCCCTACCTGGACCCGTTCCCGGTGCTGAGTCTGGAGCCCGAGCAGATGTCGCAATACAAGCTGCGCCGCTCCGGCCGCGACGACCATTTCTGCACCAGCGAGGTGGCAGCCCTGTGCATGAGCCTGGCGGGCGAGCATCTTGCCGGCCAGGCGCTGGAGGCCTACCTGGCGGCGTTCACCCATCACTACCTGCAGGCGAAGAACCAGCAACCCGTCGACTGGCAAAGCGCCGGCCATCGGCGCCTGCGCGAGGTCTTCGACGGTGCGTCTTCCCGCTCTGGTGATGCCCCGTTGCCATCCGCAGCAATGGCGGCGCCGTGCGGCGCCGTGGATGGTTGCGCCTGACCTGCGCTTGTTCCCGGGCGGTGTGCCCGCCATTCTCGTGGGGCGGGCGCCGGCGCCAGGTCAGTCCAGGTCGATCTGCACGCCTTGCTCGACCAGCCCCTGCAGCTTGTCCGACTCCTGCCGCAGGAACTTGCCGAAGGCCTCGGGCGACGAGGTCGACACGCTGATGCCTGTCTTGACGACCTGCGCCATGAGCTCCTCGTCCTGCAGGGCCAGCCGCATGTCGGCGTTGATCTTGTCGACCACCGCGTCGGGCGTGCCTGCCGGTGCCAGCATGCCGAACCAGGTGCCCGTGACCAGGTCGACCCCCAGCTCCTTGAAGGTCGGGATCTCGGGTGCGGCCGGATGGCGCCGCGGCGCGGCAATGGCCACGGCGGACACGCGTCCGGCCTTGACCTGCGCGTAGGAAGACATGCCGTCGAACATGCCGTCCACCACGCCGGCCACGAGGTCGGACATCGACGGCCCCTGGCCCTTGTAGGGAACGTGGGTGAAGGTGATGCCGGTCTTCTTGGCGAAGAACTCCGCGCCGATGTGCGGGCTCGACGCCAGGCCCGACGAGGCGAGCTTGAGGCTTCCCGGCGTGGCCTTGGCATCGGCAATGATGGCGCTCAGGGGCTTGCCCTTGAGCCGATTGGTGACCAGCAGCACGTTGTGGCTGGAGCCCAGCAGGGCCACCGGTTTGAACGCCGTCTTGCCATAAGGCAGGCTCTTGCGCAGCACCTGGTTGGAGGTGAAGCCGTAGCTGGTGAACAGGAGCGTGTAGCCGTCCGCCGGCGCCTTGCTCACCAGCTGCGTGCCGATGATGGTGCCGCCGCCGGCGCGGTTGTCCACCACCACCGGCTGGCCCCACATGCGAGAGAGCTTGTTGCCGATCTGGCGTGCGAAGTAGTCGGTGACGCCTGCCGCCGAATAGGGCACCACGATGGTGACGGTGCGTGTGGGAAACGCTTCCTGCGCATGCAGGGTTGCTGCCATGCCCGTCACGGCAGCGAGGCAGCAGACGGCTCTTGCGAGTGTTGTCTTCATCATTGTTTTTCTTCCAGTGACTGCAGGACCTTGGCGCCCAGCGCGCTGCCGTGCACGGCCAGGTGGGCACCGAGCTGGATGGCCTGCGTCAGCTCGGCCGGCGTGAGTCCCTGGGCCAGTGCGGTGGCCACGATCTGCCGTACGGCCGCAGGATTGAAGGCCGTGAAGCAGGCATGCAGGGCCAGCTGCACCAGGCTGCGCTCGGCCTCGGTGAGGCCCGCGGCGCCGGGGCGGCCTTGTTCGATGAAGTCGAGCAGCACCTGCACATAGCCCGGGTCCAGCCGCGCCAGTGCGGTGAGCCGCAGCGCGTGCGCCGTGCCCAGCCGGTCGATGCGCGCTTGCAGCGCAGCATCCAGCGCCGGCGCTTGCGCCGGGCCGCCGCTGAGTTCGGCCACGATCTCCGCGGCCTGGCCGACGCTGGCCACGCCTTGCACCGCCACCAGGTGCAGCACGTCGACGATGTCGGCCCGCGTGGCGCCCACCTCCAGCGCCCGCTTCATGTGCGTGTGCAGGCCGGGCTCGAAGAGATGGGAGGACGAGCTGTCGAGCGCCACGTAGATCAGCTCCACCAAGCGCTGCGTCAGCGGCCCGGTGCGCGCGGGGTAGCCGGCGTTGCGGGCGTACTGCTCGACGAAGCCGGGGCAAGCCTGCAGCATGGTCTCGGTCCAGGGGCGCCAGTAGCCGCGCTCGGCGATGAACAGTTCCTTGATGCGCGCGCGCTGCGCATCGGCGGCGCTCATCGGCCCCTTCATCGGCCCCTTCATCGGCCCGCTCATCGCGCCTGCTCCGAGGCCGGGCCGTTGCAGACCAGCGTCTGGCCCGTCACGTACTGGGCCGCGGGTCCGCACACATAGCGCAGCAGCGCATGCAGCGACTGCGGCGCGGCTTGCGGCGGCACCTCCAGGGCATTGATGCGCAGGGCGCGGCTGCCCCATTCGCAGGCCAGCGTCGACACCAGCATGCGCGCGGCGGCGCCGTCGCCGGCGTCTTGCCAGCGACGGCTTGGCTCCGGCGGCAGCAGCAGGGTCAGGCTCGCCTGCTGCGCGTGGCGCGCGGCGAAGCGGATGGCGGCTTCATGCACCGCCTGCAGAAGGCTGCCGTTGCAGTGCAAGGGCGAGAGGTCGAGGCAGGCGGCGTAGCAGGGGCCAATTGCTTGCGGCCTTGGCGCTGTGGCAAGCCACGGCTCGGCCTCGCCGCCGATGACTTCGAGCTGCACCGGCATGTCCAGCGGCAGCACGTCCAGCGTGGCGGGTGCGAAGGCCTGGCTGCCGCCATGGATGGACGAGCCGCCGTTCACCGCGAGGATCTGGCCGCTCAGCGGCGCGGCGCCCGTGCCGGCCAGGAAGAACAGGGCCTGCGCCATCTCGCCCGGCGACGCCATGCGCCCCAGTGGAATCTTGGCGACAGCGCGTTCGGGATTGATGCGCCGGGCCTCGATCAGCCCGGCGACCAGCTCGGTCTTCACGAAGCCCGGGCACAGCACAGTCACACACCACTGCGGCCGCGCCAGCGCCAGCGCGCGGCTTTGCGCAATGAGACCCGCCTTGCTCGGGCTGTACAACCCGCGCCACGGAATGGCATGCAGGCCGGCGCCCGACGACACGTTGACGATGCGCGCGCCGGGCTTGAGCGCGGCGCTGCATGCATCGACCACTGCCGCCGGCGCACCCAGGTTCAGCGCCAGCAGGCGCGCGGCCTGCTGCGGGCTCTGGTCTGCCAGCGGCGTGTTCGACGCGTCCGACATGCCGGCGTTGTTGATCAGCGCATCCAGCGGGGGCGTGTCGTCGCGCAGCGATGCGACCTGCTTCGCATCCGTCAGGTCGATGCAGCGAAGCACGTGCGCGGCCGACTTGGGCTGGGGCAGGCTCTGCCCCAGCTGCTGCAAGGCCTGTTCGTTGTAGTCGACCAGCACGCACTGCCAGCCCGCAGCGGCAAACAGGCGTGCCGTGTCGCGCCCGATGCCCGAGGCGGCGCCGGTGATCAGGACCGTGGCCATCGCCTTCAGATGTTGGTCAGCGTGATGCCGCCATCCACCGCCAGCGCCTGCGCCGTGATGAAGCCGGCTTCGTCGCTGGCCAGGAAGCAGATGCTGCGCGCGATGTCTTCCACCGTGCCCAGGCGGCCCAGCGGCGTGCGGGCAATGCGGTTGGCATCGCGCTCGGCATTGCGGTTGCGCTGCGTGCCTTCGGTGGGCACGGCGGAGGGGCACACGGCGTTGACGCGGATGTTGCGCGCGCCCAGTTCCGCCGCCGCCGCGCGGGTGATGCCCAGGATGCCCGACTTGATGCCCGAATACACCACCGAGTTGGCGGCCGAGCGCAGCGCCGCGACCGACGCCACGTTGACGATGGCGCCGCCGCGCTCGGGATCCATCACGGCCACGGCTTCCTGCAGGCTCCAGATGACCGACTTGAAGCCCACGTCGAGCATGCGATCCACCGTTTCCGGCGCGATCTCGGGAATGGCCTGGTAGCGCACCCACGCAGCGTTGTTCACCAGGATGTCGAAGCGCTTGCCGCCCAGGTCGAAGGCGCGCTGGATGGCTTCGCGGATGCCCTCGCGGGCGGCGATGTTCTGCACGACGGCAAAGGCCCGGCCGCCGCGCGCCTTGATCTCGTCCACCACCGGCGCGACCAGTTCTTCCTTGAGGTCGTTCACGCACACGACGGCGCCGCGCTGCGCCATCTGCAGGGCTGTCTCGCGGCCGATGCCGGCGCCCGCGCCGGTGATGAGGGCCACGCGGCCGAGCAAATCCTGGTTCATGGTTGTTCCTTCTTTCACACGGACTCGATGAAGTCGCGGCCTACCTGCTGCGCCAGCGCGCCCGAGCCAAAGGCAGCGTCGAACTTGCGCACTTCGCGCAAGGCGTAGTGCAGCGGCACTTCCCAGGTGAAGCCCATGCCGCCGTGCAGGTGGATGGACTTCTCCAGCACGAAGGCCGCATTGCCCAGCGCGTTGGCCAGCACCGGCGCGGTGGCGCGCACGCGGCCGTATTCGTCGTCGGCCAGCAGGCGCTGGATGCCAGCGTTGGAGGCTTCCTGCAGCAGCCGCATCCTTGCCAGCAGGTGGCGCACCGCCTGCTTGGCCGACAGCGGGCGGCCGAACTGCACGCGGGTGGCCATGTACTCGGCCGTGGTGTTCAGCGCACCTTCGGCCGCGCCGTGGACCAGCCCCGCAATCAGGATGTGGCCCTCGCGCTGCAACGCGCCAAACGCAACCACGTCCACCGTGGCCAGCACCTTGGCGTTGTCCAGCACCAGCCAGGCTTGCGGATATTCGGGGTCGAGCGCCGCGTCTTCGTGGATCTCGACAGAGGCCAGGTCGACCAGTGCCGCCCCGCCGTGGCCGTCGGCCACCAGTGCCCAGTCGCTTTGCTTCGCATGGCGGGCCTGGCCTGCGAACCTGTCCTGCAGGCTGCCTTGCAGCGCCCAGGTGGCCACGCGCTCGCCGCTGGCGAGTTCGGCCGCCAGCGGCGAATCGCCCAGGGCCTTGGCCACCAGAATGGTTTCAAGCAGCGGCCATTGCAGGCGCAGCTTGCCGGCCTCGGCCACGATGGGCAGGGCGAAATCGATGCCCAGGCCCAGGCCACCTGATTCTTCGGAAGCGCACACGCCGCACAGGCCCGCGTTGGCCAGCACCCGGCCCGCCTCACGAAAGCTTCGCGCCTGCGCATCGGTGATGGCCGCCGCGGCAGCCTGGCCGAATTCCTCGGGCTTCAGATCGGTGTCAGTCATCAGAGGTCCTTCGGCAGGTTCATGATTCGCTGGGCGATGATGTCCAGCTGCACTTCGGTGGTGCCGGCGTAGATGGTCTCGGCGCGGGAATACAGGTAGGCGGTTGTGAAGTGCTTGCGCGCACGCTGCGCCAATGGGCTGGAGCGCGGCGTGACCTGCGACACCACCGACAGCGCCAGCCCCATGAAGGCCTGGTGGCACTCGGACCAGAACAGCTTGGTGAGCGAGCCGCGCGCGCCGATCTTGTCGCCGGCCATCATCTGGTCGACCGTGCGCTCGACCAGGCCCTTGAGCGCGTCGATTTCGCCCACCACGTCGCCGATGCGGCGCTGGTAGTAGCCGTCGTCCAGCAGCTTGGCCAGCTGCGGGTCGGACTTGCACGCGGAAATCAGCTGGCGCAGCTCGCACTCGAAGCGCCAGGCGCGGTACATGCGGTTGGTGGCGCGTTCGATCGACAGCACGCGGATGGCCGCGTTCCAGCCCTCGTCGGGCGCACCCAGGCGGGCGCTGTCGGGCACCACCACGTTGTCGAAGAACACTTCGGCGAAGGAGTCCTTGCCGTCGATGGACTTGATGGTGGACACGCGGATGCCGGGCGTGTTCATCGGCACCGCGAACATGAGCAGGCCCCGGTGCTTGTCGGCCACCGTGCCGGTGCGGGTGAGCAGCAGGCAGTAGTGCGCCTTGGCCGCGCCGCTGGTCCAGATCTTCTGGCCGTTGATGCGCCAGCTGTCGCCTTCGGGCACGGCCTTGGTCCGAAGGCGCGCCAGGTCGGAGCCGGCGTCGGGCTCGGAGAAGCCCTGGCACCAGTAGTTGCGCATGGCCAGGATGCTGGGCAGGAACAGCTGCTTCTGCTCTTCTGTGCCCACGGTCTGGATGATGGGGCCGGCCAGTTCCTTGCCGATGGAGCTCACGCTCTCGGGCATGGCCAGCGCGCCCACTTCCTTGTTCACGACCAGGTGCTCGCGCAGCGTGAGGCCCAGCCCCCCGTAGGCCTTGGGCCAGGTCATGCCGGCCAGGCCCGCGTCGTACATGGCCGCTTCCCAGTCGCGGCATTCGTCCAGCGTGGGGGTGCGGTAATCGAGGCTGTCCGCGCGCATGTGCCCGGGCAGGTTGGCGCGCAGCCACTGGCGCGCATATTCGCGGTAGACGGCAGGGCCGGCGGCGGCGTCCGGAACGGCCGGGTTCTTTTGCATGAGCATGGGGAAAAGCGCCTTCAATGTGCGGATGCGGCGGGGGAGGTCGGCACCATCAGCGCGTCCAGCACCAGCGCGCCTTCGCCCTCGGGCCTGACCAGGATGGGGTTCATGTCGATCTCGGCCACGTCCTGCGCGTGGCGGCAGGCGAACTCCGACAAGCGGGCCACCGTGCGTGCGGCGGCGGCCACGTCGGCCTTGGCCTGGCCGCGGGCGCCGTCGAGAATCGGGAACATCTTCAGGCTGCGGATCATGCGAAGCGCCTCCTGCTCGGACACCGGCGCGACCTGCACCGCGACGTCCTTCAGCACCTCGGCATAGATGCCGCCGAAGCCCACCATCACCACCGGGCCGAACACCGCGTCGCGCGAGACGCCTGCGATCAGCTCCACGCCGCCGCGCACCATGGGGGCGACCAGCACGCCGTCGAGGCGGGCGTTGGGCGCATTCTTCTTCGCGTTGGCCAGGATGCGTTCGTACGCTTCGCGCACGGCGGCATCGTCCTGCAGGTTGAGCGCCACGCCGCCGATCTCGGTCTTGTGGGCGATGTCCTCGGAGGCAATCTTCAGCACCACCGGGTAGCCGGTGGCCTGCGCGCTGCGCACGGCTTCGTCGGCCGATGCCACGACTTCTTCGCGCGGCACGTCGATGCCGGCTGCGGCCAGCGCCTTCTTGGCATGGAACTCGTTGCGGAACACTGCGGCATCCACCTTGTCGACCGGGCCGCTGTAGGCCGGTGCCACGGTCAGGGAAGTGAGCTGGCCGAGCTTGACCAGCCCGGCCATGCCGGTGGCCGCAGCCGGAATGCTCGGAAACACCGGAATGCCCAGCGCGTTGATCTCGGCCACCGCGTCGGGCGGGCCCTGGCTGATGAGCACCATCAGCCGGTCGGGGTGGCTGGCGCGGATCTTGGCCAGCGCGTCCATGTACGTGCCGCGCAGGCGCGGGTTGTACAGCGACAGGGCCAGCAGCAACACCAGCGTGCTGCCGCCCTCGTCTTCCTGCAGCGCGGTGAGCATCTTCAAGAGGATGTCGGGCCGCGCCGACATCTGGGCCGATGCATCCACCGGGTTGTTGGTGCCGGCGGTGGGCACGGCCTCGCGGATCAGCGCCTTGGTGCGCTCGGTGAGTTGCGGCAGCGTCATGCCGGCCTCGATCATGGCGTCGGCCATCATGATGCCGAAGCCGCCCGAAGCGGCCACCGGCGTCACCGCGTCGGTGGCGGGCAGGCGGGCGGTGCCCAGCAGCACGGCGGCATGGCCCACGTTGAGCAGGTCCTCGAATGAGCGCACGCGCAGCACGCCATAGCGGCGGAACACGGCGTCGAACACCGCGTCGGAGCCCGTCAATGCGCCGGTGTGCGATGCGGCTGCCGTCTGGCCCTGCTCGGTGGCGCCGATCTTGAGAACGATCACCGGCTTGTTCTGCGCACGCGCCAGGTCCAGCGCCAGGGCCAGGCGGCCCGCGTGGCGGCAGGTTTCCATGCAGCACAGGATGATGCGGGTGTCGGCATCATTGGCCAGCGCGGCGATGCCGTCGGCCACGTCCACGTCGGCCTCGTTGCCGGTGGCGATGAAGCGGCTCACGCCCATGCCGCGCTCGGCCATGTTGCGCATGGTGAAGCTGCCGATGTTGCCCGACTGCGAGACGATGCCCACCTGGCCGGCCGGCGGCATGCTCTGCTCGAGCGCGATGGAAAAGGAGCCCACCAGCTTGTCCACCACGTTGACGGTGCCCAGGCAGTTGGGGCCCAGCAGCCGCATGCCGTGGCTGCGCGCCACGCGCACCATCTCGATCTGCAGGGCGGCGCCTTCGGGGCCGGCCTCGGCAAAGCCGGAAGAGAGCACGATCACGCCGCGCACGCCGCGGCTGGCGCAGTCGCGCACTGCCTGCAGCGCGGCCTGCGCCGGCACCGCGAGGATGGCCAGGTCGGGCGCCGTCGGCGTTTCCAGGATCGAGGCGTAGGCCTGCAGGCCCTGGATGGTCCCGCCCTTGGGGTTGATGGGGTAGATGGCGCCGGCGTAGCCGTACTTGCGCAGCAGCTGCACGGGGCGGCCGCCGATCTTGGTGATGTCGTCGGAGGCACCGATCACCGCCACGGCTTGCGCCTTGAAGAAGACGTCCAGGCCTGCGCCGGGCGCGGCATGAGCGCTGCCCGGCTGCCCGAATGCGTTCGCACCGGGGGCCGTCAGGCCCGCGGTCTGCTGGAATTCTTGCGTCAGCATGGAATCAGCGTCCCTTGAAGACGGGCGGGCGCTTCTCGAGGAAGGCCATGCGGGCTTCGCGCGCGTCTTCGGTCTTGGACAGCGCCACGGTGAATTCCTGCTCGAAGCGATAGGCGTCGCGCTGGGGCATCAGGTCGACCATGTTGGCCGCGCGCTTGGCGTAGGCAATGGCCAGCGGCGCCTTCGATGCGATCTCGCGGGCCAGTTCCATGGTCACGGGCAGCAGGTCTTTTTCAGCCACCACGTCTTCGATGACGTTGCGCTTGAGCAGGTCGTGCGCCGTCAGGCGCTGGCCGGTGAAGAACATGCGGCGCAGCGTGGAGCGGCCGAACAGCGTCTTGAGCATGGAGGCGCCGCCGGCCAGGCCCACGTTGATCTCGGGCATGCCCACCGTGACGTTCTCCGAGGCGTAGAGGATGTCGCAGGCGGCAGCCAGGCCGAAGCCGGCGCCGAGCGCTACGCCGTTGATGGCGGCGATCACCGGCTTGGCGCATTCGCGAATGGCGTTGCCGGTTTCGCGGGTGATGCGGTTGTGGTCGAGGAAGTCGCCGGCGATCTCGTTGTTGGGGCGGTCCTTGAGGTCCGCGCCTGCGCAGAACACGCTGCCGGAGCCCGTCAGCACGGCGCAGCGGATGTCGTCGCGCTCGGAAATGGCATCGAAGGTGGCCACGAGTTCGCGGCGCATCTGCCGGTTCAGGGCATTGACCGGCGGACGGTCCATGGTGACCAGACCCACACCGCCTGTGACTTCCAGACGGACCCATTCATTGTTCATACACCACCTCTGCGAAAAGAAGCCGGCTGCGCGGCACGGATCGGAATTGAATTGAAACTTTCGACAAACAGCCCGGGCTTTAATTTCGGGATATCTGAATTCGGATCCGGTGGCTTTGTCCGCCGCCGCTTGCTTGTCTCGGTTGTCAATAGGCTCGAATCGATTGTAGGGACGGGGCCTGGAATTGATTCCGGACCAATCTGAGAGAGTGTTCTGCGAAAAATGAAGTAGTCCCTGGGAGACGAGGCTCCACGAGGGAGATACCATGATCCGTCATCCCGCGTGCGAATGCGATTTGCCCGCCGGGGTGATCAATATCCGGAAATTGAATTGCCGAATTCAAATTTCAAATTGAAATCTGATTCGGCCATTGATGCTTTTATTAAAAAAAATGGAAATCCGACGCCTTGGAGACTTGAAAACAGCGTTGGGCGAATGCCCGCTGTGGCACGGTGGCCAGCTGTGGCTGCTGGACTGTCGCGCAGGCCTGGTCTGCGCGCTCGACCCCGGCACCGGCGCGGTGATGCGGCGCCACGAAGTGCCGCCGCCCCTGGGCTCCTTCGCCTTCAATGCAGACGGCCGCATCGTGCTGGCGCTCAAGGAGCAGATCTCGGCGCTGGACCTCCGCACCGGCCAACTGCAGACGCTCGCGCGCATCGATGCCAGCCACGAGCACCTGCGGCTGAACGACGGCACCTCGATGCCCGACGGCAGCTTCCTGGTGGGCACCATGCATGTGTTTCGCGAGCCCGGCGAGGCGCCGCTGGGCGGCCTGTACCGGCTGGACACGAAGCTGCAACTGCACAAGCTCGACGATGGCCTTGGCATTACCAATGGGCCTTGCCTGAATCCGGTGAATGGGCGGCTGCACGTGGCCGACAGCGCCGAGCGGGTCATCTACTCGTATGCCATCGCCGACGACGGCACGCTGTTCGACAAGAAGGTGTTCTTGCGCACCGATGCCTACGACTCCGGGCCGGACGGCTGCTGCTTCGACAGCGAGGGCGGGCTCTGGACGGCGCTCGTGCGCACCGGCGCGCTGGCGCGCTTCGACATGCAGGGCCAGCTCACCCGCAAGATCGGCCTGCCGGTGGCGCACCCGAGTGCGCTGTGTTTTGGCGGGCCCGACATGGCCGATCTGTTCGTCACCACCATCAGCGACAGCGGTCGGCTGAGTGCGTCCGGCCCGCTGGATGGCGCGGTGTTGAAGCTGACGGGGGTGGGGTTCAAGGGGGCGGTGCGACCCGAGTGCCGCATGCCGCTGCGAGCTCGCTAGCGGCTGCTGAGTACTTCTTCAGTGGGTGGATGAGCGAACACCCCGGCTCGCACACCTATCGCGGCTGTTCACGAACACCACAAAGCGCGCGGCGTGCAACGACTGGCGCTGTGCTCTGGTTCGATGAAGTCGGAATCGATTCAATCAAATGAATTTTTCAACGTTTGACAATCTAGAGTTAATTGTTTATCGATTTAAGTTTCTTGGATTTTTGCAAAACCCATCTCGATTCATCAGTCATTTTAGATTCCACTGTATGATCTATTGATGGTTTAATGGCCGTTGCGTGGCGGCGAGGGTGGCCTCGATGCGCCGGCGTGCAGATGTGGTCTGAATTGCTTTCGCAATCTCCCATCAATTGTCGACACATTTCAAGACGAGGGCGCAGGCACGAGCCGCGCGGAAAAATTTCGAGCGACAGTGTTTTGATCAAAATCAGGGGGAATCGCGAAAATGAAAAGAAGCGCAATATTATTAATTGCATGTTTTTATTTTGCAGCCGGGATATCTCAGGTCAATGCAAGAGAATGGCGGGTCGGTCACGGTACGGGGTACAACCTCTCGGACATTGAAGACTCTCTCAAGAGTCAGATTCAACCGGGCGACACCGTTCTAATTACTGCCGGAACTTACGATGTCAACGTCCACGGCAATTCGTTGATCGTAAAAGGGTACAAGGGAAAATCCGACAAGCCGATTACGATAAAGGGTGAATTTGAAAACGCGAGGCCAATATTAAGGGAGGGCGTCAATATTGAGAATTCTCATTACATTGTCCTGCAAAATTTGGAGATAACTCGCGACACGCGAGGTGAAACCGCTGCCGCTGCCGTTGCGGTGCACGGGGGTAGCTCATACGTTCGCCTGTCTCATCTGAGTGTTCACAATTCGCGTGTAGGCGTTTCATTTGGCGATCCAGCGCCAGGAAACTCCATTCGATACAGTCATGTTTTTCAGAATGATGATCATGGCATCACAAGTGTCATCTCCGGGGACAATAAGGCAAACAACAAACCGAGCAGTGATGCAGATGCTTCTGTAATCGAATACAACCAGGTGGAAAAAAATGGAGCACATGGCATCGATCTTGAAGCTTCGTATTGGCGTGTCCAGCGAAATCGAGTTCTAGACAATGGTCATGCGTACGGTGGAACGTCTGGTATTCACCTATTCAGGGAAAAAGATAGAAATCAAGACAATCCCGATTGTGACAACAATGAGATTCTCTATAACTACGTGAGCGGACAAAAGGATGCAACGCTCGGCGATGGAAATGGAATTCAAATCGATCACTATTGCGACAATAATCTTGTTGCATATAACGTCGTCACAAACAACGATGGGGCTGGGATCAGTCTCGTGATAGGTAAGAACAATACCATTGCTCTCAATACGGCTTATCACAATGCCGTAGACAAGAATCGTATTGCGCGCGGAGCTTATCGAGGCGAAATCATCCTTAGTAGCGAAGAAGAGGTCTGTCCCCGTGTTGAGGGTGATTGCAAGCCACAAGAGGGCGTTCCTGTTGCTGAAAATCGCAGCAGCGGCAACAAAATCTACGACAACATTGCCGTAAGCGGGCAGGTCGATGTTCCTGCCATTCACGTCACAGAGGACTTCAAGAAGCCGGGACGCAATATCAACTATCTATACGTGAACTGGTACAGCAGTCCCGTGGGCGGTGCGCCTCTCAGATGGGGATATGAATCGACGTGGGATATCGACGGGAAGACCTTGCCTGGCAATGTGTTTGCACCCGTGACCTTCAAGGATGCCGCGCTCAACGACTCGGAAGGGTTCCGATTGCTCGCATTTGCTCCCAATGACAATCTCGGATGGGCGCCCGAACAGCGACGCGCCGACATGGGGCAAGAATTTCCATTGCCCGCCGGGCAAGGGAAGACTTCGTATTGGGGTGCTTACTACCTCTGTTCGACCGGTGCGTGCTCGGGCAACTGAAGGTCATGCCGTACCAAGCTAGGGAGCCGAGATTCCCTGGCGCTCAGGCAGGGCGTCGAGCCCGGCCGGCTTGCCGTGCGCCGAAAAGCGCAGTTCCGGCCCGGCCACGTGCTCGGCCACGAAATCCAGGAAGAGGCGGATCTTGGCGGGAATGATGGGCGTGTCGAGGATGGTGGCGTACATGCCCTCGTCGAAGCCCTTGTTGCTGATTCGGTACTCGGGCAGCACCCGCACGAGGCGGCCCTGCCGGATGTCGTTGTGCACCGTGTAGTCGTCCAGCAGCACCAGCCCTTCGCCCAGGCGTGCGAGTTCGAGCAGCGCGATGCCGTTGTTGCTGGCATGGCGGGGCTTGAAGGCGATTTCGCTGACCTGGTCCTGCTGCTTGAACAGCCACGTGTATTCGTCGCCCGGCAACTGGTAGGCCAGGCAGTCGTGCTCCAGGATGCCCTCGGGGGCGGCGAGGGGCGGCTTGCCCTGCAGGTAGGCGGGCGAGGCCACCAGGTGCCGCTCGCTCAGGAACAGCATGCGGCGCTTGACGCCGGCCTCGACCGGCGGCGAGATGCGAAAGTCGATGTCGAGCTGGTTGCGCCGAAGGTCCACCGCGGCCTCGGTGAGCGACAGCTCGATGTGGATCTCGGGGTAGAGCTTTCGGAAGGCGGCAATGAGCGGGGGCAGCACGCCCAGCCCGAACATGACGCGCGAATGCACCCGCAGCGACCCCTGCGGCGCCGCGCTGATGGCCGTGATGTTGGACTGCAGCTCCTTGATGCGCCACAGGATGCTCTCGAGTTGGCGCGCATACTCCTGGCCCGATTCGGTCAGCGCCACCTGGCGCGTGGAGCGCAGCAGCAGCTTGACCTTCAGGTCGTCCTCGATCTCGGTGATCATGCGCGACACCCCGGTGGCCGAGATGCCGAAGCGGCGTGCCGTCTCCGAGAAATTGCGGGTCTGCGAGATGGACAGGAAGAGCTCCATCGCGCGCAATCTATCCATCACTCTTCCTTTTTTCGCAGTTCAGACCTGCAGTTTCAGCCATAGTCAAAAAGGGCTGGCTCCCTAGAATTTTGACAACCCAAGCGGGTGCAATTTTCGCGGAGACAGTACATGGAATTCGGGGTGTTCATTCTGGCCCAGCAGCGGGGCTATCACCAGACGTCGCAGCAGGTCATCGGCAATTCGATCGAGCAGACCGTGGCGGCCGAGCAGGCGGGCTTCAACACCGCCTGGTATGCCGAGCATCACTTCAACAACTACTCGCTCTCGCCCTCGCCGCTGATGATGGTGGCGCACATGGCGGCCAAGACCCGGCGCATCCGCCTGGGCACGGCGGTGTGCATCCTGCCGCTGTACCAGCCGGCGCGCTTCCTGGCCGAGGTGGGCTTTGTCGACACGGTGTCGAACGGCCGCCTGGACCTGGGCGTGGGCTCGGGCTACCAGGAGTTCGAGTTCGAGCGCTTCGGCGTGACGCTGGCCGACGCGTCCGCCATCTACAACGAGTTCCTCGACATCATCCCCAAGGGCCTGACGCAGCGCATCTTCGAGTACGAAGGCAAGTTCCTGCGCGTGCCGCCCAGCTCCATTGCCGTGCGCTGCGTGCAGGACCCGATGCCGCCGCTGTGGATCACCTCGGGCAACCCGGTGGCGCTGGGCCGCGGCGTGCGCGAGGACCACAACCTGTTCGTCACCGCGCTGCTCAAGGGCAACGATGCCATCGGCGAGCTGCGCCAGCGCCTGGACAAGGTGGCCAGCGACAACGGCAAGGACCTGGACCGCGACGTGAAGTTCGGCTTCCTGCGCTGCGCCTTTGCTTCGGACAACCAGGCCGAGATCGACGCCTACCTGGACTGCGCCCGCTTCCAGCGCCGAATTTCCGAGAGCCTGAAGTTCCGCCGTTCGCAGTCCGACGACGGCTACATGATCAAGGAAGTGCCCTCGGACACGGACCCCACGATGGAGCAGCTGCGCAAGAACCTGCCGGTGGGCTCGGTCAACCAGGTCATCGACAAGATGCTGGAGGAGATCAGCATCCTGCGCCCCAAGCACATCGCGCTGCAGACGCAACTGGGCGACTTCGACCAAAAGACCATGCTGCGGCAGATCGAGCTTTGGGGTGAAAAAATCATCCCTGCCATCAAGAAGGAACTGAGTCGCAACCAGCCAGCCACTCAAGCCCTGGCCGCCTAGCCGGCCCCTTCGCACCCCCACACGCGAGCGTTGACCACGAGGCGCGGCAGAGCCGGCCCGGGCAACCCGAGGCATCCACACACGAAATCGAGATCGAAAACTGGAGACAACGAGCATGACCGACACACTGATCAACCGACGCACCATGCTGCTGGGCAGCATGTTCATGGGTGCCGGCGTCCAGGCCCTTGCCAACACCGGCAGCGCCGCGGGCGGCACCGGCGACTGGCCCTCGCGCCCCATCCGCCTGGTGCTGGCCGGCTCGGCCGGCGCGGGCGGCGACATCTTTGCCCGCCTGATCGCCACGCCCCTGGCCAAGGTGCTCAAGCAGCCGGTGGTGGTGGACGCCAAGCCCGGCGCCAACGGCCTGATCGCCTGCGACACGGTGGCCAAGTCCGCCGGCGACGGCTACACGCTCCTGTTCGCGCCGTCGTCGTCGATCCTGATCAACCCGGTCATCCACCCCAAGATGCCCTACAACGCGGAAAAGGACCTGGTGCCCGTCACGCAGGTGGGCGCCGCGGGCATCCTGCTCATGACCAACCCGAACACGGGCTTCAAGAACCTGGCCGACATGGTGGCCTATGCGAAGAAGAACCCGGGCAAGCTGGCCTACGGCTCGTGGGGCACCGGTTCGTCGGGGCACCTGGCCATGGAAGGCATCAAGGCGCACTACGGGCTGGACATGCCGCATGTGCCCTACAAGACGCTGATGAGCGAGGTGACGGACCTGATCGGCAACAACATCAGCGTGGCCTTCACCGACATCGCCTCGCCCATCCAGCACATGCGCGCCGGGCGGCTGGTGGCCCTGGGCCAGACGGGTTCGCAGCGCTGGCCCGCCACGCAGGACGTGCCGACCCTGGCCGAGCAGGGCTACAAGTTCGAGGCCGACGGCTGGTACGGCGTGTTCGCGCCGGCAGGCACGCCGCAGGAAATCATCGACCGGCTCAACACCGAGATCAACCGCATCCAGAAGACCGACGAGGTGCGCACGCAGATCGAAAGCCAGAACATGGTGGTGCCGCCGTCGCGCACCGCCAAGCAGTTTGCAGCCTCGATCCAGAAGGACGCGGCGATCTGGCAGGGGCTGGCGAAGGTGACGGACCTGAAGGACAAGTGAGCGTTCCTGCGCGGTCGACAAGAGCGGGGCTTCGGCCCCGTTTTTTTTTCCGCGCAGCCCATCCCTCGATTTTCTGCAGGACTGAACAACGCTCTCTCCATATTCCGCATCGCCGGCGCGAACCAGAGAATTCCTCTCATCGAACATCACTTCACGAGCGCAAGCAACATGGAATTCGGCGTCTTCATCCTGGCCCAGCAGCGCGGCTACCACCAGACCTCGCAGCAGGTCATCAGCAACTCCATCGAGCAGACGGTGGTGGCCGAGCAGGCGGGCTTCAACACCGCCTGGTATGCGGAGCACCATTTCAACAACTACTCGCTGTCTCCCTCGCCGCTGATGATGATCGCGCACATGGCGGCCAAGACCAGCCGCATCCGCCTGGGCTCGGCGGTGTGCATCCTGCCGCTGTACCACCCGGCGCGCTTCCTGGCCGAGGTCGGCTTTGTCGACACGGTGTCGGGCGGCCGGCTGGAGCTGGGCATCGGCTCGGGCTACCAGCAGTTCGAGTTCGAGCGCTTCGGCGTGAAGATCGAGGAGTCGGGCGCCATCTACAACGAGTTCCTCGACATCATTCCCAAGGGCCTGACGCAGAAGATCGTCGAGTACGACGGGCAGTACCTCAAGCTGCCGCCCAGCTCCATCGCCGTGCGCTGCCTGCAGGACCCGATGCCGCCGCTGTGGATCACCTCGGGCAACCCGGTCACGCTGGGCCGCGGCGTGCGCGAGGGCCACAACCTGTTCGTCACCGCATTGCTCAACGGCACCGACGCGGTGGCTGCACTTCGCGAGCGCCTGGACAAGGTGGCGCAGGACAACGGCAAGGACCTGGACGAGGACGTGAAGTTCGGCTTCCTGCGCTGCGCCTTCGCATCGGACAAGCAATCCGAGATCGATGCCTACCTGGACAACGCCCGCTTCCAGCGCCGCATTTCCGAGAGCCTGAAGTTCCGCCGCGCGCAGTCCGACGACGGCTACATGGTCAAGGAAGTGCCGTCGCCCACCGACCCGAGCTTCGAGCAGCTGCGCCAGAACCTGCCGGTGGGCTCGGTCAACCAGGTCATCGACAAGATGCTGGAAGAGATCAGCATCCTGCGCCCCAAGCACATTGCGCTGCAGACGCAGCTGGGCGACATGGACCAGAAGACCATGCTGCGGCAGATCGAGCTGTGGGGCGAGAAGATCATTCCCGCCATCCGCAAGGAAGTCGAGTCGATGAACGCCGTGGCCGCCTGAGCTCATGTCCAGCACCGCTGTCTTCGACAACGCTTCTCTGCGCGGCAAGGTGGCCGTGGTGACGGGGGCATCCAGGGGCATCGGCCTGGCCATCTGCGAACAGCTTCGCGACATGGGCGCGCAGGTGGTCCGGCTGGACATTCTTTTCGCGCAAGAACCGAACGAGGCCGACGGCATGCTCGCCATGCGCTGCGACGTGGCCGACCCGGCGTCGATCCAGGCCATGGCCGACATGGTGCGCCTGCGCTTCGGCCGCTGCGACGTGCTGGTGAACAACGCGGGCATCACCGCATCGCCGGTGGCGCTGGAAGACTTCCCCATCGACGAGTGGGACCGCGTGCTGCGCGTGAACCTGCGCGGCGCCTTGCTGTGCGCGCAGGCGCTGGTGCCGATGATGTTCGCGGCGCAGGCCGGCAGCATCATCAACGTGGCGTCCATCTCCGCTCGTTCGCCCACCCGTGCCGGGGCCTACGGCGCGAGCAAGGCCGGCATGCGCGCCCTCACGCAGCAGATGGCGATCGAGTGGGGCCCGCGCGGCGTGCGTGCCAATTCGGTCAGCCCCGGAATGATCCGCACGCCCTTGTCGGAAGTGCACTACCAGAAGGAAGGCATGCTGGAGAGCCGCACCGCGAAGATCCCCGCGCGGCGCATCGGCCGGGCGGAAGACATCGCCGGCATCGTCTCCTTCCTGGCCAGCGACGCGGCCGGCTACATCAACGGCGAGGACATCGTGGTCGACGGCGGCTTTCTCAAGGCCTCGCTCCACAACCTCTACAGCAACAACTTCTCCTGAGACAACACCCAGCCATGGAATCGCCCAAGCGCCTGCAGAACGTGTTCGTGGTGGCCCAGCGGCCGGCCGAACTCCATTCCTTCTACGAGTCCGCACTCGGCCTTCAGCTGAAGTTCCGCGACAAGGACCGCTGGATCCAGTACGGCGTGGGCAATGCCAGCGTCGCGCTGGCATGCGCCGAGGAAGCTGCGCCCGCCGCCTCGGGCCTGGTGATGGTGTTCGAGGTGGATGACTTCTCGGGCGCGCAGGAGCGCGTCACCGCCGCCGGCGGCCAGGTGCTGGGCACCCGCGACATGGGCTCGCACGGCGCGGTGCTGTCGCTGCGCGACCCGGAAGGCAACATCGTTCAACTCTTCAAGCGCCAAGGAACGCCGACGCCATGACAACCACGACGCTCGCCGCACGCCAGGCCGATGTGGATGCCATCGACCCCAAGCTCTTTCGCCAGCTGCTGGGCTGCTTCCCGACCGGGGTGGCCGTGGTCACCACGAACAATGCCGACGGCAGTCCCGCGGGGCTGACCTGCAATTCGTTCAGCTCGGTGTCGCTGGAGCCGCCGCTGGTGCTGTTCAGCCTGCGCAAGGCCAGCAGCCTGCTGCCGACCTTCGTGGAGTCGGGCACCTTTGCCATCAACATCCTGTCGCAGAGCCAGGACGCGCTGTCGGGCCGCTTCGCCTCCAGCAAGATCGCCGACAAGTTCGAGGGCGTGGCCTGGCGCAAGGGCCCGCTGGGCACGCCGCTGGTGGACGACTGCCTGGCCAGCTTCGAGTGCAGCGTGCATGCGCGGCATGAAGCGGGTGACCACGTCATCTTCATCGGCGAGGTCCGGCACATGTCGCCGGGCTGCTCCGACCATGCGCTGGTGTTCTACAAGGGCGCCTACATGATGCTGGCCGAGTCGCTGCGCAAGCTGGTCGTCGACGGCAAGCTCGGCACGGTGGACATCGACGAGGCGTACCGCGCGCTGTACGGCACGCTGCTGCGCCTGGCCTGCGAGCGGGCCACCGACACCGAGATCGACGCCATCGAGGCGGCGGTGGACGGCATCGAGCAGAGCCAGGACCTGCACGCGCTGCCGCAGCGCATCGACGCCATGGCGAGCTTCTTCTCGTCGATTGCGCAGGCCGGCCACAACGAGGCCTTGCGCCTGATGGCCCAGACCATGACCACCGTGCTGCGCGAGCGGATGACGCACGTGATTCCGGCACACCCCCGGCCCGATGTCTTTCCGCTGCGCCGCAAGGTGGTGCAGCGGCTGCGCGTGCGGGATGCGGAGGGCGCTGCGGGCGCGCTGGACGAGCTGATCTTCACGCTGCGCAAGGGCAGCGCAGCAGCGCCCGGGCGCGTCTAGTCCACCTTGATCCCAGCCGCCTTCACCACCTGCTGGGCCTTGGCGCTTTCCTGCGCGATGTACTGGTCGAACTGCGCCGATGGCATGGTGAAGGGCTCCGCGCCCAGCTTGTCCAGCCGATCGCGCAAGTCGGGCGCGTTCATGATCTTCACGACCTCGGCGTTCAGGCGCTCCACCATCGGCTTGGGCACCTTGGCCGGCGCGAACAGTCCGACCCAGAACAGGTAGGACGAATCGGGCACGCCGGCTTCCACCGTGGTGGGCAGGTCGGGGAAGATGCCCGACCGCTTGGCGGTGCCCACGGCCAGCGCCTTGAGCTTGCCGTCGCGCACCAGCGGCGCGGCCGACACCATGGGTGCGAAGAACCAGTCGACGCGTCCGCCCATCACCTCGGTCATGGCCTCGGGCGTGCCGCGAAAGGGCACGTGCTGCGCCTGGATGCCTGCGGCCAGGCGGAACACCTCTGCGTTCATGTGCGTGGCCGAACCGTTGCCGGCCGAGCCGTAGTTCAGGCCGCCCGGCTTGGCCTTGGCCTGCGCGACCAGGTCCTTCACGTCGGCAAAGCGGCCCGGCGGCACCACCAGCATGTTGGGCAGGCTGGCCAGTGGCGAGACGCCCGCGAAGTCCTTTTGCGTGTCGTAGCTCAGGTTGGTATAGATGGCCGGGTTCACCAGGTGGCCGGCCGAGTGGATCAGGAGGGTGTAGCCGTCGGGCGCGGCCTTGGCCACCTGCGCCGCGCCCAGCGTGCCGCCGGCGCCGGGCTTGTTCTCGACCACGACATTGGTGCCGAGGGCCGGGCCCAGGCGCTCGGCCACCAGGCGCGCCACCACGTCGGTGCCGCTGCCTGCCGTGAAGGGCACGATGAGGCGGATGGGCTGGGCCCGGGGCCAGTCGCCCTGGGCCTGCGCGCCGCCGCAGGTGGCGGCCAGCAGGGCGGTGATCAGGAGTTGGCGGCGATGAAAGCGCTGCATGATGAAAAGTCTCCGGTTGTTGTCGTCACGAATGGTTCGGTGTTCAGGCGCAGGTGCGATTCAGGGTGCGGGCGGCGCGGTGGGCATCACCAGTGCCACCAGCACCGGCCGGTTGCTGCGGTTGACCAGCTGCCGCTTCTCGCCCGGCGCGAAGCGGCACGAGTCGTAGGGCCCCAGCACCTGCTCGTCGCGCACGCCGTCGAGCTCGCCGACCATGTGCAGCTGCCCTTCGAGCACGAGGTAGAGCTTTTCCATGGGCGAGCCGTCCAGGCCGGTGTGGCCGCCGGGCAGGATCTGGCTCATGCCCATCCACATCTGCACCGAGGGGCCGGCCTCCTTGCCTTGCAGGCGCAGGCAGCGCATGTCGAAGTGGTTGGGCGCCTCGTAGGCGGGCGCCTCGTTCAACCGGGTCACGTGCATCTGTCTTCTCCTTGCTTGCTAGGGGCGCAGCACCACGCGGTCGGTGCTGCCCGAGAGCACCAGCCGGTAGGCCTCGCCGGCCTCGTCCATCGAGAAGGCCCGCGCAATGGGAAAGGGCCTGAGGCTGCCGCGCTCGAAGCCCTCGCGCATGGCGTCGAGCTGGGTGGTGGCTGCCACGCAATCCATGGCCAGCGAGTCGATGCCCACGTAGGTGTGCATGCCGCGGTAGAAGGCGAAGATGTCGAAGGGCACCGCGCGGTCGTGCGTGGCAATGAAGATCTGCGTGGCGCCCTTGGCCATGGCCTTGTTGCCCGCCTCGAAGTAGGCGCTGCCCACGGTGTTGTAGACCACGTCGGCGCCGCGCCCCTGCGTCAGCTCGCGCACCTGTTCGGCCACCTTGCCGGCGGTGGCGTCCACCACGTCCACTGGAGCGCTTGCGAATCCTTCGAAGGGGCCGGGCCGGCGCTGCACCGCGATCACGCGGGCGCCGGCCTGTGCCGCGAGCTGCACCGCCGCCTGGCCCACCTTGCCGTTGGCGCCCAGCACCAGCACCGTCTGCCCGGGCTTGGGCATGCCGCTGCGGCGAAAGCCTTCGTAGGCGGTGACGAAGGGCACGCCGACGGCACCGGCCTCGTCCATGCTGATGCGCTGGGGCCGCTCGCGCAGCGCCTGCAGCGGCAGCACCAGGTAGCGTGCATGCGAGCCGTCGCGGGTGATGCCGATGTCGCCGCCCGAGCCGTACACCTCGCGCCCCAGCCATTCGGCGGGGCCGTCCACCACCGTGCCGGCAAAGTCGCGCCCGGGCGAGCGCGGCCACACGGCCTGCGGCATCAGGCCCAGGCTGGCCTTCACGTCGCTGGGGTTGACCGCGGCAGCGCCCACGCGCACCACGGCAAAGCCGGCTTGTGCGGCGGGCTGCACCTGCGGGGCCAGTTCGAGCTTCAGCGCATCGAGGTTGGAGGCCGCCGCATGAACGCGCAGTGCGCGCGCATCGGATGCATTCAACTTGGGCAATGCACTCATCTCAACGCCCTCCCGCCAGGCCGAGCATCTGCCGTGCCTCTTGGGCGCTGGCCACGTCGCCGCCCAGGCTGCGGATGATGTCGCGGGCCTTGGCCACGAGTTGTGCGTTGCTGGTGGCCAGCACGCCCTTGTCGAGGTAGATGTTGTCTTCCATGCCCACGCGCACATGGCCGCCCATGAGCCAGGCCTGCGCGACGATGGGGAACTCCATGCGGCCGATGCCGAAGGCGCTCCAGAAGGCGCCCGGCGGCAGCATGTTGCGCGCGTACATGACCGTCTCGGGCGTGGGCATGAAGCCGTACTTCACGCCCAGCACCAGGGTCCACATGCCGGGCCCTTGAAGCGTGCCGTCGGCGATCAGGTCCAGCGCCATGTGGATGTCGCCGGAGTCGAAGATCTCCAGTTCGGGCTTCACGCCGGCCTCGCGGATCACCTTGGCCATGCGCCGCACGTTTCTGGGCGTGTTGATCACCACGTCGGGGCCGGAGTTCATGGTGTTCAGGTCCAGCGAACACACGTCGGGCTTGATCAGCGCGATGTGCTCCACGCGCTTTTCCGGCGGCAGCAGGCTGGTGCCGGGCGCGTACACCTTGGGATCGTCCTCGCCGGGAATGAAGCGCCCACCGGGCCCGGTGGTGAGGTTGATCACCAGCGCGCGGTTCTCGCGGCGGATGCGCTCGACCACCTCGCGGTACAGCTCCACCTGCATCGACGGCTTGCCCGTCTCGGGGTCGCGCACGTGGATGTGCACCTGGCCAGCGCCGGCCTCGGCAGCGGCCAGGCACTCGCTGGCGATCTGCTCGGGGGTGATGGGCAGGTGCGGCGTCTGCTCGGGCTTCACCAGGTTGCCGGTGACGGCGCACGTGATGAGGGTCTTGCCATTGGGATGGTTCACAGGTGCCTCCCGCCGTCGACCACGATGCGCGTGCCGGTGACGAAGCGCAGCGTGGTGGCCAGTGCCTCGATGGTGGCCGCCACGTCCTGCGGCGCGCCGATGCGGCCCAGCGGCGTGGTCTGCGCCATCTTGGCCTTGAAGTCTTCGCCGCGCCCTGGCACGAAGGCCGATTCCACCGCGCCGGGCGACACCGACACCACGCGCACGTCCGGCGCCAGTGCCTTGGCCAGCGCATCGCCCACCACGTCCAGCCCCGCCTTGGCCGCCACGTAGGCCAGGTTGCTGCCCACGCCGGTGAAGCCGGCAATGGACGACACGTTGACGATCAGCCCGTCGCCGCTTTTCTTCAGAAGCGGCGCGAAGGCGCGGATGGTGGCGAACACGCCGCGGAAGTTGGCTTGCATCAGCTCGTCGATGAGCGCGTCGGTCAGCGCGTCGAGGTCGGCGGCGGCCACCGGCCGCGTGTGGCCGGCGCTGTTCACGAGGATGTCGCAGCGCCCGAACTGTTCGGCCACTTGCTCGGCCGCACGCTGCAGGCTGGGCGTGTCCACGATGTCGGCCACCAGCGCGGCGTGGCGCTGGCGCTCGGCCGCGGGCAGGGCGGCCGCGCGCTCGCCCGCATCGGCGGACTTGCCGCGGTGCACCAGCACGCAGTTCGCGCCCAGGGCAGCCAGCCGCTGTGCGCTGGCGTAGCCGATGGCGCCAAGGCCGCCGGTGATGACGGCCACCTTGCCGTCGAGCCGGGAAACAGGATCAAAGCTCATGAAGTTGCTCGCGTTGAATGAAATGAAGACAAGAGGGTGTTCAGGGAATGGGCGGATGCGGGAACTTCATCTCGCCAGCCTCGAGCACGAAGTCGTGCTCGAGCGTGGCCTCGCCGCCGCTTGCGCCCGGCGCGTAGTTGCCGATGAGCCGGCGCGTCACGCCGAACACCGGGTCGCTTTCCAGGTTCTGGTCGTCGTCCGCAAAGACCTGCGTGATCAACACCTTGTGGCCGGGCTTGCTCACCATGAAATGGATGTGCGCCGGGCGGTTGGGGTGGCGCCGCTGCGCGCGCAGCAACTCGCCGCAGGGGCCGTCGGTGGGCACGGGGTAGCCGGCGGGACGCACGGTGCGGAAATGGAACCGGCCTTCGCCGTCGGTCTGGAAGCGGCCGCGCAGGTTCATGTCGCACTGCTGCGGATCCTGGTTCTCGTACAGGCCTACCGGCGAGGCCTGCCACGCGTCGACCGTGGCGCCGGCCAGCGGCCGGCCCTGCGCGTCCCGCACCACGCCGCGCACCGACAGCGGCGTGCCGCTGGTGCCTTCGCGCGCAATGGAATCGCCCGCCTCGCAAGCCGGCGCATTGGCGCGCCAGAAGGGGCCCAGCAATGCGGCGGGCGATTCGCCTTGCGGGTCCTGGTTGTTCTGCAGCGCCACCAGCGTGGACACGCCCAGCAGGTCCGCGGCCAGCACCACTTCGTTCTTCGTGTCGTTGGTGGCCTGGCCGATCTGCACGATGAACTGCAGGGCGCGCTCGAACTCCTCTTCGGTGAGCGCCACCTCGCGCACGAAGGCATGCAGGTGCCGTGTGAGCGCGGCCATCACGGTGCGAAGGCGCTCGTCGGGCGTTCGAGACATGGCATCGAGCGCGATGCGCAGGACCGATTCGGGGGTGGTGACGATGTTCATGACGGGTTCTTGCAAACGATTGCATAAATGGTGCGGCAAGACCGGACCGCGACGCAAGAGGGAATCCGAGAATCCCATTGGTGTGTGGTGGCTATACTTGGGCGGTTGATTTATTCAATCGTTTGCATTAAATGACCGGCTCTTCGCCTTCCACCGTCACCATCCGCGACGTGGCGCAGGCCGCCGGCGTGCATGTGTCCACCGTCTCGCGTGCGCTCAATCCGGCCAAGCGCGGCTTGATCAGCGACGAGGTGCTGCAGGTGGTGGAGGCCGCGGCGCAGCGCCTGGGCTACCGGCCCAACCGCGCGGCGTCGGCGCTGCGCACCGGGCGCACGCACACCATCGGCGTGCTGGTGCCCGACATCACCAACCCCGTGTTCCCGCCGATCCTGCAAGGCATCGAGGCCAGTGCCGCGGCGCGCGGCTACTTCGTGTTCGTGGCCAACGTGGCCGACCCGGCCCTGGCCCCGCCCATCGTCGAGCGCATGCTGGCCCAGCAGGTCGACGGACTGGTCAACGCCATTGCCAGGCGTGACGATCCGCTGCTGCCGTACCTGGCGCGCGTGGGCATGCATGCGGTGCTGGTCAACCGCGCGGACGAGAGCGGGCAGCTGCCTGCTGTGGTGAGCGACGACCGCCTGGCCATGAAGCTGGCGGTGGAGCATCTTCTGTCGCTGGGGCACCGCCGCATTGCGCACCTGGCGGGTCCGCAAGGCGTGCCCACCGGCGTGGGGCGCCGCCAGGGTTTCGAGCAGGCGCTGCGAGACCACGGCCTGGCGCCCGCCGGCGTGGTCGAATGCGAGAGCTACAGCCGCGAGGCGGGCCGCCTGGCCATGCGCAAGCTGCTGGCTGCGCCGGGCAAGCGGCCGCAGGCGCTGGTGTGCTGCAACGACCTGGTGGCGCTGGGCGCCTACGACGAGCTGCGCAGCCAGGGCCTGAAGGTGCCGCAGGACATCTCCGTCACGGGCCACAACGACATGCCGCTGGTCGACATGGTCGAGCCGCCGCTCACCACCATCCGCTTGCCGCACCGCGAGCTGGGCTGGCGCGCCGCCGAGATGCTGTTCGACGAGATCGAGGGCCGTTCGCTGTCGGCCTCTACCGTGGTGCTGCGCCCGGAGCTGGTGGTGCGCGCGTCGACGCAGGCGCCGGCATCTGCGCGGCCGCGCGCAGCTTCAGGCCAGTAGCAGGCCAGTAGCAGGCCCAAGCCGGCTTCGACGTCCTGTGGCGTGGCGAGCCGGCGCATGCTCAAGGCGCGAAGTTCGAATCGAGGAAGTCGATGAGGTCGAGCGTGAGGTTGGCCTTCTGCGTGAGGTTGGTGTAGCCGAACGCACCGTGGGTCATGCACGACTTCTTCATCTGCCCGACGAGTGCGGCGAACTCCGAATGGGTGAAGGTCTTGCCCTCGAAGGTCGCGCGACCGCCGGCATCCACGGCCACGCTGCAGTTGATGAAATTCTCGATCCGCGGATCGTGCACCATGCGCACGAAGATGGGCTCCCCGTCGAAGCCGCTGGCCGTTCCCGGATAGACCTTGGTAGCGATCTTGCCGCCGGCGGCCGCGAACTCGCGGGCCAGGATCTGGCAGCCTGGAATGCTGTTCAGGCTGTCCTTCTCCGCAAACCCGACGAACACACCCGCGATGGGTTGAGGTGCGCGCGGCCGCAGTACGCACGATGGCGTAACGGCCATGGCCAGCGCAAAGCGCCTGTCGCCCTGCGCCTGCCCCCCGAACGTCCTGTCGGCCGCCATGAGCGCAACGGCGCCGCCCCTGCCTGCGCCCATGATCGCGATGCGATCCGATCGATAGCCCGCATCGACCAGCACCTTTCGGGCCGCATAGGCGTCTTGCAGCTGATCGAATATCGAAACGGCAGCGCCGTCGATCAGGGTATTGGTGACGCCGCGCGGTCCGTTGCTCTCGATGACCAGCACGGCATAGCCCGCCGAGCTGAAGGAGCGTCCGTAGTGGCCCTCGCGCCCATCGCTCCATCCGCCGCCGCCGCTGACGATGACGACCGCCCCCTTGGATGAACCCGCAGGCTTGTAGAGCACGCCCGGGATGGCCAGCTCGCCGACACCCTCGAAGCTGGACTTGAAGGTGATCGAGGTGCCGCCCTGCGGCAGGGTGACGGTAACCGCCGACGGCCCCCAGGGGCTCGCATAGGACAGCGGCGAGGCACCCAGGCTGTTGACGCCTTGTGCCGCCCCGCCGCCTGCAAATAGCAGCGCCGCAAGGGCCGGAACCAGGGGCTTCGCGAGCCTGGAGACCGCGTGGCAACCGAGGAGAAGGCACATGGGTCGTTTCATCATCGATCGCCCTCCGGAAGTCCCGCCTTGCGAAGCCCGTCGATCAACCTGGCCCGCTGCGCCAGGAAGTCCGGGTTGCTCGACGGGTAGACCAGCTCGACGTAGGCCACGCTGCCCAGCGGCAGCATCTGGCGGGCCCGCGCCATGTTGATGCGTGCGGCACCCATCCGGCCGTGCAAGGCATCGATGGCCGCGAGCATCAGGTAGGGCCGTCCGCTGTTCGGATAAGCCGCCGACCAGTTGCGAAGGATCTCGTAGGCCTCGTCGTCGCGCTGCTGCGCAAAAGCCAGGTCGGCGCGAACCTGGTTCAGCCATTGCTGGTCTCGCGCGAGTAGCGGGCGCAGTTCCGACGCTTGTGCGACATGCTGCTCGGCTTCGGCAAATCGCCCCTGTCGCACCAGTGCACCGGCCAGGTGCAGGTGCGCGCCCTGATCGTCCGGATTGGCTTCCAGCGATCTCGTCCACATCCACAACGACTGCTCGGGCTGCTGCTGCAGCATCAGGACCTCCGCCCATGCGGCGAGCAGGTGCGGGTTGTCCTGGCTCAGGTCCAGCCCGCGCTTGAGAACTTGCTCCGCCAGGTTCAGCTTGTCGCGCGGCGCGGGACTGTAGAAGTAGTAGAGCTCCGTGAGGTGGGCCACGCCAAGGCCGGCAACTGCGTCAAGCGAGTAGGGGTCTGCATTGACGGCAAACTCGAATCGATGCCGCGCGCTCTGCAGGTCGTCGGGGCCGCCGCGATCCAGGTCGCGCAACGCAAGCACGATGGCATCCACCGGATCCTTTTCCCGGCCCGGCTGCCTGGCATTGGTGGTTTCGATTTCGAAATAGCGGGCCTTGAGGGCTGCAGCAACCAGCCGCGCGTACCGCGCCAGCCCGAGGTCGTCGGTGGGCCGCAGGTCGGCCTGAAGCAGGCGATACACGGCGCCCGTCGATATCTCCGTCAGGTTGGTCGCAACGCGCACGCTCTCGCCCGACTGGGTGATCCGGCCGTTGAGCACGAACTTCACATGCTGCTCCACGCCGATGCGCTCGAACTCGGGCGCGGCCGGATTCTGCGTTCGGGTCGAGCTGCGCTGGATGACGCGCATTCCGTTTCTCTGGAGCTGCACGCCAATCGCATCGGCCAGGTCGTCGCCGAAGGATGCGCCGTCCGGGTTCTGGCGCCTGTCGTTGAATGCGAGGACCGCGAGTGCGCGCCGGGCCATGACCTCTTCGTCGATGTTGACGGACGGCGCCGAAGGCTGCCACCTCAAGGCCGCGCCGACGGCGAAGAGCGCTGCGCCCACGAGAATCACGCCGGTGGCCAGCCATGTGCGCCACCGGTGCGCCGCGTGGGGGCGACCGGGTTCCGGGTTGGAGGCTGCGCCTCGCGGCCGAGGCGCCCGTGAAGCGGCCGTGTCGATGGGCCGGGACAGACGGTACGCCCTGACGGGCTTGGCAATGTTCTTGACGCGTTGCTCGCCGATGTCCTTGAAGTCGAACTGGGCGTGATGCGAGGCGGTTTCCTCCACGGCATGCGAGACCACGATGGCGCCGGGCTCGGCCAGCGCCTGCAGCCGCGAGGCGATGTTGACGCCGTCGCCGTAGACGGTGCCGTCCTCCTTCTCGACGATGTCCCCCAGGTGGATGCCGACCCGAAACAGCAGGCGCCGATCCTGCGGCAGGCCTTCTGCACGCTCGCGCAGTTCGCCCTGGATCAGCAGTGCAGCGCGCGCCGCGCCCGCGGCAGTGTCGAAGACGGCAAGGACCGAGTCGCCCGAGGTGTCGACGATTCGTCCGTCCTCGGCTTCCACATGGTGGCGAAAGGTGTTGCGCGCGGTCTCGAGCGCATCGAGGGTGCCCATGTCGTCGACGGACATCAGGCGCGAGTAGCCCGCCGCATCCGCGGCCAGTATGGCCAGCAGCCGATGACGGATCTTGTCTGTCATCCTCCTCGTGTCCGATGCGGCACCCTCACATGGACCAACCCGTGCGGATTGTCTGCCCGAACGTGCCCGGGAGCTAGTGGCACCGCAGCACGTGCGGCCCTTCTTGCGCATCGGCCATAGGCCGTTCGCCAAATTGCCCGCGCCCCTGGGTGAGTGACACATTGCGCCCTGCAGCCTGACAGGCCGTCCGTTCACAGCTTTTCGAGGGGCTCGATGGAAAAAGCCATACGGGACATGGTCAGCATGCGCCGCAAGGCCTTGCACGGCGAGGACGATGGTCATCGTGCGTGGGGCCTGGCGCTCTCCGGAGGCGGCATCCGCAGTGCCACCTTCTGCCTGGGCCTGATGAAGGCGCTGGCGCTGCACCGGCAGTTGCTCAACTTCGACATCGTCTCCACCGTATCCGGCGGCGGCTACGTGGGCTCGACGCTGGGCCGTCTTTGCACGCGCGCCAAGGATGCCGACGGCATTCGCGCGGTGGAGGGCGCCTTTGCCGAAGTGGACAAGGTGCGCTTCGGCTGGTGGCTGCGCGGCAACGGCCGCTACCTGATTCCCGGCGGCATGCGCGACACGCTGTTTGCGGTGGCGCTGTTCCTGCGCAACCTGCTGGGCACCCACATCGAGCTGGCCATTGCCGCCACGCTGGTGGGCCTGGTGCTGGCGGCCATCAACCTGGGTGCGTGGGAAATCATGGCCGGGCTGGTGGACCTGGACAACGCGCAGCCGGTGATTGCGCCCGTGCGCTGGATCACGCAGCTGCCCACGCTGTGGCTGCTGGCGCTGGTGCCCTGGCTGCTTTCCGTCGTGCTGGCCGACGGCTACTGGGCGGTGCGCGACCGCAGCACCGCCGTGGGCATGCTGGGCCAGGTGGCCTTGTGGGTGGTGCTGGGCACTTGCGCGTGGTGGGTCGGCCCCATCCTGGAAGAGCGCTACGGCGGCCCGCTGTGGCTGGCACCGGCCTTCATCCTGTTCTCCTCGTGCTGGGTGGTGGCGCTGATGTGGGTGCTGATGCGGCGCATGCGCGGGCAGACGACCGGCGTGCTGCGCAACGAGCTCACCGACGGCCTGGCCACGGTGCTGTACGTCGCGCTCATCATCGGCCTCCTGGGCATGCTCGACTGGGCCGCGTGGTGGCTGGCGGCGCACACGCGCGAGCTGCGTGCGTCGTACGGCGGCGTGATGCTGATCGTGGCCGGTGCGCTGCGCGGCGTGCTGCCCATGCTCTTCAACGGCAAGCGCGACGCGCCCAGCGTCGGCAAGAGCGTGGTGATGGTGCTGGCCAGCGTGTTCGGACTGGTGGCGGCCTTCTGCCTGGCGGCCTGGTGGATCGGCGTGCTGTATGCGGCGGTGCTGCTGCCGGTGTTC
>JAFECZ010000069.1 GCA_018241905.1 Pseudomonadota bacterium | reverse complement strand
GTAGCGCGTGCGTGCCGCGGCGCCCACGGCGAGCACGCCGAACCCGGAGTCGCCCAGGTTGATGGTGAACCCGCGCTTGGCGTACTGCGCCACGCTTTCGCGAACGCCTTCGCTGCAGCGCGAGAACTCGTCGGGCCGCTCGCGCCTGACCCGCGCCAGGAAGTCCTGCCGCTCGCCGGCCGGCAACTGCGCCAGCCAGGCGCGCCCCATCGCGGTTTCGACGATGCTGCGCACCGCGCCCACGCCCGGGCGCTTGAGCGTGCCGTCTTCGTGGCTGCAGGTTTCCAGGTAGACCACGTCCAGGTCCATGGTCACGCCCACCGACACGGCGCCCTCCAGCCGGTCGGCCAGTTGCTGCATGGCAGGTCGCATCAGGCCCAGCAGCGGCGTGTTGATGACGTAGGGGTAGCCCAGCGCCACCGCGGCCGGGCCGATGAAGTAGCGGTCCAGCCGCTCGTCGTGGTCGAGAAAGCCCATGGTCAGCAGGCTCTTGCACAGGCGCGAGACGGTCGGGCGCGACAGGCCCAGCTTGGCCGCGAACTCGCTGTTGGCATGCGCGCGCGGATCGCTCACGAAGGTCTGCAGGATGAGCAGCCCCTTGGCCAGCGTGCCGGCAAAGTAGGGGTCTTCTTCTCGAACGCGGCGCAGATCCTCGTGGTCCTTCATGTTCCTGTGGACGGGTGGGTGGGACTGGCGGCGATTCTGGGCAGGGCGGCTCATGGAACGAATCGTGATTTCAAATATTGAAACACCGTGCCATGGATTTTGAACCTGTTTCCTACAGTCGCGGCCATCATGATCCGAGACAACGCAAGCACCCTGGCCCTCCTGGGCGACATCCGCAGCTTCGTTCGCGAGCGCTGGCATCCGCTGGAAGAGCAGGTCAGCCGCGAGAACGACATTCCGCCCGACGTGGTCGATGAACTTCGCCGCAAGGGCTGGTTCGGCTGGAGCATCCCCGAGGCCTATGGCGGCCTGGGGCTCACCACCGAAGAACTGGTGCTGTGCGCCATGGAGCTGTCGCAGTCGTCGGTGGCGCTGCGTGCCCGTGTGGGCACCAACACCGGCATCGGCTCGGAGGCGCTGGTGGCCGACGGCACCGAGGAGCAGAAGCAGCGCTGGTTGCCGCGCATGGCCACGGGCGAGCTCACCGGGTGCCTGGCGCTCACCGAAATCGAAGCGGGGTCGCAGGCGAGCAATGTGCAGACCTTCGCGCGCCGTGACGGCGATCACTACATCCTGAACGGCAGCAAGCGCTTCATCACCAATGCGCCTGTGGCCGACGTGTTCACCGTCATTGCTCGCACCGAGGAAGGCAGCAAGGGCAGCGAGGGCGTGTCGGCCTTTCTCGTTGAGCGCGGCCCGGGCCTGACGACGGGCGAGCCCTACCGCATGATGGGCCAGGAAGGTTCCTTCGTGTCGGACGTGCATTTCAAGGAGTGCCGCGTGCACGCCAGCCAGCTCATCGGCGGGCGCGAGGGCGTGGGCTTCCAGACGGTGATGAAGGTGCTGAACAAGCAGCGCCTGCATCTGGCGGCGCTGTGCACCGGCCCGGCCATTCGCATGCTGGACCTGGCCATTGCCCACACTTCGCAGCGCAGCCAGTTCGGCCAGGCGGTGTCCGACTTCCAGCTGGTGCAGGCGATGATCGCCGACAGCCGCACCGAGATCTTTGCGGCACGCTCGATGATCCTGGAGGCGGCGCGCGCCCGCGACCGCGGCGAGGACGTGGCCATGCCCGCGTCCATGTGCAAATACTTCGCCTCGGAAATGTGCGGGCGCGTGGCCGACCGCGCGGTGCAGATGTTCGGCGGCTCGGGCTACGTCGCCAACTTCAGTCCCATCGAGCGCTACTACCGCGACGTGCGCCTGTTCCGCCTGTACGAAGGAACCAGCCAGATCCACCAGCTCAACATCGCCAAGCTGGCGCTGCGCGAGGCGGGGGCGAAGTGAGCGGCAAGGACCTTGTTGCGCGTGTGCGCAGCTTCGTCGACCGGCACTGCATTCCGCTCGAGTCGAGCATGCATGTGCACGATCCGGCTGCCATGGACGCCGCACTGGCTCAACTGCGGCCGGTGGCCCGCGAGCAGGGCCTGTACCTGCCGCAGATGCCGGCGCAAGAGGGCGGCCTGGGCTTGTCGTGGGTGGAGCGCGCGGCCGTGTTCGAGGAGGCCGGCCGCAGCTACCTGGGGCCCGCCGCGCTGAACTGCGCCGCGCCCGATCAGCCCAACATGATCAGCCTGCTGCGCCAGGGTACGCACGCGCAGCAAGAGCGCTACCTGCGCCCGCTGGCCGAGGGGCGCATCCGCTCCTGCTTCGCGATGACCGAGCCGGCTCCCGGTGCAGGCTCCGATCCGTCGATGCTGCGCACCACCGCGCGCCGCGACGGCGAGGGCTGGGTCATCGACGGCCACAAGTGGTTCATCACCGGCGCGGTCGGCGCGGCCTTCTGCATCGTGCTGGCGCAGACCGGGGAAGGGCCAACGCAATTCATCGTCGACGCGGACAACCCGGGCCTGCAGGTGGTGCGCGCCATCAAGGCCATCGACCCCTTCGCGGTCGGCGGCCATGGCGAGCTGCGCTTTGCCGCCTGCCGCGTGGCCGGCGATTCGGTGCTCGGCGAGATCGGCCAGGGCTTCGTGTATGCGCAGCAGCGGCTGGAGCCGGCGCGCCTGTCGCACTGCCTGCGCCTCATGGGCCGGGCGCGGCGCGCCATGGAAGCGGCGCAGGCCTATGTCAACGAGCGCAACTCCTTCGGCGAGCGCCTGGCCGACCTGCAGCAGGTGCAGGCCATGGTGGCCGACTGCCACATCGATTTGCACGCCAGCCGCCTCATGAGCCACGACTGCGCGCGCCGCATGGACGAGGGCCTGTCGGTGAAGACCGAATCGGCCATGACGAAGGTCTTCGTCTCCGAAGCGCTGAACCGTATCGCCGACCGCGCGGCGCAACTGTGCGGCGCGCTGGGCATGTCGGAGGACGACTCGCCCGTCGCGCTCATCGTGCGCGAACTGCGGCCGTTTCGCATCTACGACGGCGCCTCCGAACTGCACCGCGCCACGCTGGGCCGGCGATTCCTCAAGACCTGAACCCCGAACCTACAAGCCCTGGAGACTGAAATGAACAAGCAAATGCCCAAGACGCTCGCGCGCCTTGCCGCGGGCCTCGCCCTGTGCCTGGTTGCGTCGCTCGCGACGGCCGCCTTCCCCGACCGCCCCGTGAAACTGGTCGTTCCCTTTCCGGCGGGCGGCAGCACCGACCTGGTGGCGCGCGAGGTCGCGCTGGAAATGGGCAAGGCCCTGGGCCAGCCCATCGTGGTGGAGAACAAGGCCGGCGCCGGCAGCCTGATCGGCTCCGAATACGTGGCCAAGGCCTCGCCCGACGGCTACACGCTCTTGATGGCGGGGCTGACCA
Source organism: Pseudomonadota bacterium (assembly GCA_018241905.1). Classification (GTDB taxonomy): domain Bacteria; phylum Pseudomonadota; class Gammaproteobacteria; order Burkholderiales; family Burkholderiaceae_C; genus Variovorax. The sequence continues at coordinate 12,749 of JAFECZ010000069.1, read as the reverse complement.
ACATCTTCCTGCCCTACGTGCACAAGGGCCTGAACTGGAACCCGGTGGACGACTTCCTGCCGGTGGGCCTGGTGGCCGACCTGCCCAACGTCCTTGCCGTCAATTCCAAGACGCCGTACCAGAAGCTGGGCGACCTGATCGCCGCGGAGAAGGCCAAGCCGGGGCAACTGTCCTTCGGCTCCGCGGGCGTGGCCACGCCCTCGCACCTGGTGTGCGAGATGGTGAACCACCAGGCCGGCATCAAGCTGCAGCATGTGCCGTACAAGGGCAACGCGCCGGCGGTGGCCGACGTGATGGCCGGCCACATCCCGGTGATGTGCAACAACCTGGGCGGCACGCTGCCCTACATGAGCGGCGGGCAGATCCGCATCCTGGCGCAGACCGGTCGCACGCGCTCGCCTTCGGTGCCCGACGTGCCGACCTTCGCCGAGCTCGGCCTGCAGGGCCTGGACAGCGGCCTGTGGATGGGCATCGTCGCGCCCAAGGGCACGCCCGAGGCTGCCATGGCTGCCTTGCGCAAGGCGCTGGCCAAGGCCATGGCACTGCCCGGCGTGAAGGACAAGCTGAACAAGCTGGGCGCAACGCCGCTGGACCCCTCGGTGCCTGCCTACGAGAAGCGCGTGGCTGCCGACCGCAAGGCCTGGGACCCGGTGCTGGGGCGCGTCGACCTGAAGAGCAACTGATGAAACCGCCCTTGCAATCCGGTGCGCCGCTGCGCGGCGTGCGCATCCTCGACATGGCGACCGTGCTGGCGGCGCCTTTTTCCGCCACGCTGTGCGGCGACATGGGCGCCGAGGTGGTCAAGCTGGAGCTGCCCGCAGGGGGCGACCCGCTGCGCGGCCTGACGCCGGTGCACGAGGGCCATCCGCTGTTCTGGAAAACCGCCAACCGCGGCAAGAAGGGCATCTCGCTGGACGTGCGCAAGCCCGAGGGCAAGGCGCTGTTTCTCAAGCTCATTGCGGGCTTCGACGTGCTGGTGGAGAACTTCCGCACCGGCACGCTGGACGGCTGGGGCCTGGACATGGCCACGCTGCACCAGGCGAATCCGCGGCTGATCGTGCTGCGGCTCACGGGCTTCGGGCAGACGGGGCCCTATGCAAGGCGCCCGGGCTTTGCGCGCATCTTCGAGGCCATGAGCGGCTTCACGCACCTGACGGGCGAGCCGGGCGGACCGCCGCAGCACATGAATTACCCGCTGGGCGACGTGGTGGCCGGGCTGTTCGGCGCCTTTGCCGTCAGCACTGCGCTGGCCGAGCGCAATGCCTTGCCGCGCGAAGAGCAGAAGGGCGCCGAGATCGACCTGTCGGCCACCGAAGCGATGGCGCGACTGCTCGATCCGCTGGCGGCGGAGTACCGCATCGGCGGCGTGGTGCGCGAGCGCACCGGCTCGCGTGCGACCTACACGGCGCCTTCCAACGTGTTCCGCTCGGGCGACGACGTGTGGTTCACGCTGGTGGGCACGGGCGGGCCCATCTTCGCGCGCATCTGCCGCGCGGTCGGCCGCGAAGACCTGCTGGCCGATGCCCGCTTCGCCGACAACGCGGCGCGCATTCGCAACCTGGAGGCGCTGGACGGCATCATTGCCGGCTGGTGCGCGAGCTTGCCGTTTGCCGACCTCGCGGCGAGGCTGGACCAGGAAGACGTGCCCTACAGCAAGGTCTATTCGATTGCCGACCTGCAGGCCGACCCGCACATGCAAGCGCGTGGCGCCTTCATCGACCTGCCCGACGAGCAGTTCGGCAGCGTGCCGGCGCCGGCCCCGGTGCCGCGCTTCGTGGGGCGCCAGGGCGTGCGGCCTGCCTCGACCGGGCCGGGTACCGGGCAGCACAACCGCGAGGTGTATGGCGAGCTGGGCCTGGCCGATTCGCAGCTGGAGGCGCTGCGCGAAGCAGGGGTGATCTGAGGCGCGTTCTGCCTCAATCCGGCCGCTTCAGCTCGAACACCAGGCAAGTGGTCGTGGCATGCGCATACAGCGTGCCATCCGGCCCGTACAGCCGCGCCTCGGCGGTCGCGAGCTGGCGCCCCGCATGCACCACCTTGCCTTCGGCCCGCACGCGCGGCGCCTTGGGGCCGATGGCCTTGACCAGGTTCACGCCCAGCTCGGCCGTGGTGTAGCCGCGCCCGGGCGGCATGGTGGTGTGCACGGCGCAGCCCAGCGCCGAGTCGAGCAGGGTGGCGTACCAGCCCCCGTGGATGCCGCCCATCGGATTGCGGTGCTCCGGCAGCGGCGTGCCCTGGAACATCGCGCGGCCGGGGCCGACTTCCATCAGCTGGAAGTTCAGCGTCTTGGCAATGGCCGCATAGGGGATGTCGCCGCGCAGCATGGCTTGCATCATCTGCAGGCCGTTCATGCCGGCGATCTGCTCGGGGCGCGCCACACCCGGTCCGGCACCCGCATCCAGCCGCGCAATCACTTCGCGCTCCTGCGCGAGCCATGTCTCGAGTTGATTGATTTCGCTCACGTTGGATCCTTGATGTTGCATATGCAATAGTTGTAGCTACAATCGTAGCACATGAACTCCGCCGTTCTCCAGCCCCAGGGCTGCACCAACCTCCGGGTGCGCCAGCTCATGCGCCGCATCGGCCAGCACTACGACGCCGAAATGGCGCGTTGCGGCCTGAAGACCACGCAGTACTCGCTGCTTTCCTACATCGTGAAGCTCGGGCCCATCCGCCCCTCCGAACTGGCGCAAGCCATGCAAATGACACCCTCCACGCTCAGCCGCAACCTGCAGCCGCTGGTGGCCGCGGGCTGGGTGGTGCTGGGTGCCGGCACCGACGCGCGCAGCCGCCTGGTGCAGGCCACCGACGCCGGCCACGACAAGCGGCGCGAAGCGCAGCGCCACTGGAAGGTGGCGCAGCAGACGCTCAACGCGCAACTGGGCCCCGAGCGCGTGGTCGCGCTGCATTCCCTCATCGACGAAAGCCTTTCGATCCTGCAAGGCAGCGACGACAACGACACCGAAGGAGAAACCGATGCCTCTTGAATCCAATACGGCCACGGCCGGCGCCGCGGCCGCGGATCGCAAGCCCGCGCAGTTGGCCCTGTGGCTGGTCCTGCTGGCCGCCGCCGGCGCATTCGCCCTGACCATGGGCGTGCGCCAGACCATGGGCCTGTTTCTTTCCTCGCTCAACACCTCCACGGGCCTGGGCATCGGCAGCATCAGCCTGGCTTTTGCCTTCGGGCAGTTGTGGTGGGGACTGACACAGCCCTTTGCCGGCGCGGTGGCCGACCGCATTGGCACCGGCCGCGTGATATTCGCGGGCGCGCTGCTGGTGGCGCTGGGAACCGTCATGACGCCGCTGATGACCAGCACCGCCGGCCTCATCTTCGCCATCGGCGTGCTGGCCGCGGGCGGCGCGGGCATGGCTGGACCCTCGGTGCTGATGGCCGCCGTCACGCGCCTGGTGCCGCCGCAGCGGCGCGGGCTGGCCACCGGCGTGGTGAATGCCGGCGGCTCTTTCGGCCAGTTCGCCATGGCGCCGATCGCCATCGGGCTCATCGCCGCCACCGGATGGGCCAATGCCATGCAATGGCTGGGCGTGCTGGTGCTGCTGGCCTTGCCGGCGGCCTTCGTTCTCAAGGGCAACTCGGCGCATCTTGCGGCCGCGTCTGCCGCCGCCGGCGCGCGCCCGCTGTCGGCGCGCGAAGCGGTGGCCCAGGCGCTCGCCAACCCCAGCTACCGGCTGCTGGCCATGGGCTTTTTCGTGTGCGGGTTCCACGTGGCCTTTCTTGCCACCCACCTGCCGGGCGTGGTGGCGGCGTGCGGCCTGAGCCCGCAGATCGGCGCCTGGTCGCTCGCGATGATCGGCCTGTTCAACATCGTCGGCAGCCTGGCCATGGGCTGGGCGGTGGGGCGCTGGCGCATGAAGTCGCTGCTGTCGCTGGTGTATGCCACGCGGGGCGTTGCGGTGCTGGTCTTCCTGCTGGCGCCCAAGACGCCGGTGGTGATGCTGGTGTTTGCCGCGGTGATGGGCGTGACCTTCCTGTCCACGGTGCCGCCCACTGCAGGCCTGGTGGCCAAGTTCTTCGGGCCGGCCAACATGGCCATGCTGTTCGGCATCGTGATGCTGGCGCACCAGGTCGGCGGCTTCCTCGGCGCCTGGCTGGGCGGGCGGGTGTTCGAGGCCACCGGCAGCTACGACTGGGTCTGGTACATCGACATCCTGCTGGCGGCCGGGGCTTCGCTGGTCAACCTGCCGATCCGCGAGCAGGCGCCCAAGGCCAGCGCCGCTGCGGCCTGAGGTCGAACCCATGAATTCGTCCTCGAGCGAGATGGATCCGCGCACCCGCCTGCTGCTGGAGGCGCCCATCGCGCCCATCTTGCTGCGCCTGGCCTTCCCCAACGTGCTGGTGATGCTGGCGCAGGCGGGCGTGGGCCTGGTCGAAACGTACTTTGTCGGCAAGCTCGGCGGCGACGCGCTGGCCTCGATGGCGCTGGTGTTCCCGGTGGTCATGCTGATGCAGATGACCTCGGCCGGCGCCATGGGCGGCGGCATTGCCTCGTCCATCGCACGGGCGCTGGGTGCCCGCCGCGATGCGAACGCGCTGGTGGCGCACGCCCTGGTCATCGCGCTGGGCTTCGGCCTTTTCTTCAGCGCGGCGTTGTTGCTGGGCGGGCCGAAACTGTATGCGGCCATGGGCGGCAGCGGGGCATCGCTGCAGGGGGCGCTGGTCTATTCCAACTGGGTGTTCGCCGGCGCGGTGCTGGTGTGGCTGTTCAACTCGCTGGCGGTGGTGATCCGCGGCACCGGCAACATGGCGGTGCCGGCCAACGTGACGGTGGCCGGCGTGGTCATCATCATTCCGCTGTCGCCGCTGCTCATCTTCGGCTGGGGGCCGGTGCCGGCCATGGGCATTGCCGGCGGCGCGGCGGCGTTGCTGCTGTACTACCTGGGCGGCAGCCTCGCATTGTGGGCATACCTGCGCTCGCCGCGCAGCCTCCTCAAGCCGCGCCTGGCCGGCGTGCGGCTGCAGTGGCCGCTGTTTCGAGACATCCTGCGCATCGGGCTGCTGGGCGCGGTCTCGACCCTGGCGACCAATCTTTCCATCGGCATTGCCACTGCGCTGGCCGGCCACTTCGGGCCGGCGGCCATTGCGGGCTACGGCACGGCGGCGCGGCTGGAATACCTGATGGTGCCGCTGGTGTTCGGCTTCGGCGCGCCGCTTCTGGCCATGGTGGGCACGTGCATGGGCGCAGGGCGCAAGGAGCGCGCAATGCATGCGGCCTGGGTCGGCGCGCTGATGGCCTTTGCCATGACCGAGGCCATCGGCCTGGCGGCGGCCATTTTTCCGCAGCAATGGCTTCTCTTGTTCGGCCATGACCCGGCCATGCTGGAGGCGGGCACGCAGTACCTGCGCGCGGTGGGCCCGTTGTACGGGTTCTTCGGCGTCGGGCTCGTTCTCTACTTTGCATCCCAGGGGGCCGGACGCTTGCTATGGCCGGTGCTGGGCAACCTGGCGCGGCTGGTGGTGGCCGCGGCGGGCGGCTGGCTGGCGCTGCAATGGGGCGGCTCGCTGGTGCACGTCTTCATCGCGCAAGGGGCCGCGCTGCTGGTCTATGGCGTGTTCATCGCCTGCGCGATTGCCGGCGGCGCCTGGTTCGGGCGCGTGGGCTGGCCGCGCACGACGGCGGCCCTGATGCGGCGCGCCGAAGCGGCGGTCTGAGACCCAGGGCCTAAGCGGCCGCGCGCTGGGCGCGCGAAGAAGCAGCACCGGGCGGCGGCAACAGCCGGCGCAGCGCTTCGAAGAACAGGTCGGACTGCTCGCGCTCGCCCTGGATCTGCGCGGCAACCTGCGCGGCCAGTGCCTCGTTCACCGGCGCGAGCGGGCGGCCGGTCGACTGCGCGATCACCTGGTGGAGGCAGGCACGCTCCAGGTAGTACAGATCGTCGTACGCGTGGGCAATGGTGCCGCCCGCCACGACCACGCCGTGGTTGCCCAGGAAGGCCACGTCCTTGCCGGCCATGGCGCGTGCAATGCGCTCGCCCTCCGCGGTGCCCAGCGCCAGGCCGTTGTACTCGGCGTCGATGGCGATTCGGTGCATGAAGCGCATCGCGTTCTGGCTGAGCGTGGGGTCGAGCGCGCGGTCGGTGGTCAGCGTGAGCGCGGTGGCATAGGGCATGTGGCAATGCAGCACCACCGCATGGCCCGTGATGCGGTGCACCGCGCCGTGGATGAACAGGGCGGTGGGCTCCACCCGGTGGCGCCCCGCCAGCACGTTGCCCTGGGCATCGATGAGCACGATGTCGTCCGCCGCAATCTCGCTCCAGTGCAGCCCGCGCGGGTTGATGAGGAAATGCTCCATCTCGCCCGGCAAGGCCACGCTGAAGTGGTTGCACACGCCCTCGGACAAGCCGTGATGCGCCGCCGCGCGCAACGCCAGCGCGAGGTCTTCGCGCAGGCGGCGGATGGCGGGGCTGGCGTAGATGGCGTCGTGGCTGTTGCTCATGCGGCGGGCCTTTCGTGTTGTCGGTGCGATGGATGGCGATTCAGGCGCGGACGAGCCGCTGCCATGCGGCGACGAACTTCTGGGCGTCTTCGCCCACCGCCGCTGCGCTCTTGCCCGGTTTGTACAGCGCCGAGCCGATGCCGAAGCCCGTGGCGCCGGCCGCACGCCATGCCTCCATGTTGTCGGGGCTGATGCCGCCCACCGGCATCAGCGGCGTGCCAGCCGGCAGCACCGCCAGCAGCGCCTTCACCACGGCAGGCGAGGCGAGTTCCGCAGGAAAAAGCTTGAGCCCCGTGGCGCCCGCGTCGAGCGCGGCGAAGGCCTCGGTGGGCGTCATCACGCCGGGCAGGCTGATCATGCCCAGCTTCACGCTTTCGGCGATCACTGCGGGCTTGCAGTCGGGCGAGACGACGAGCTGGCCGCCGGCCGCATGCACTTCGCGCACCTGCTGAACGTTGAGCACCGTGCCGGCACCCACCAGCGCCTGCGGATAGCGCTGCCGCATGAGCGCGATGCTGGCCAGCGGGTCGGGTGAATTGAGCGGCACCTCGAGCAGGCGAAAGCCCGCCGAGGTGATGGCGTCGCCCACGGCAGGCGCTTCGGCCGGCCCGAGCCCGCGCAGGATCGCCACCAGCGGCAGACTGGCGACGGCGGCCTGGAATTTGTCTTGGGGAGTGGTCATGGGTATTGCGAATCGATCGATCTCAGGATGAAGCCAGGGCATGCAGCCCGGCCCAGGTGGCCTCGGAGCCCAGCGTGCGCGTGGCGGTGCCCAGCGACTTGAGCGCGAGTGCATAGCGCTGCGTGAGGGCGGGCGAGCCGATGAGCACCACCTCGCCGTTGGCGCGCACGGACTGGGTGCGCAGTTCTTCGCCGATGAGCAGGCCCGACAGGTAGCTGGCCAGCTCGCCCGCCGACATGCGTTCGAACAGCGACAAGGTGCGCGCGCCGAACGCGTTGTGCAGCAGGCCTTCGCCGTTGTCCGCCTGCGCAACGCCAGAGAGGAACGCCGCCTCGTCGAAGGCAGCCGAGGCATCGAGCGTTCGCGCCAGGATCGAGTGCTGGCTCAGCAAGGCGTAGAACTCGCCGGTCATGAAGGTCCTGAAGCCCGTCACGCGGCCGTCCTTCACGCGGGCCCACTTGTTGTGGGTGCCGGGCAGCACGAACAGGCCGCTCTTCAGGCCGGTGAGCGCGACGGCGCCGAAGATCTGCACCTCTTCGCCGCGCATCACGTCGGGCACGCCCGCGTGCTCGTCGGACAGGCCCGGCACGATGGCGATGCGGCCCGGCTCGATCTCGCGGATCTTCGCGCGCACTTCGGGCAGGCCCGCGGCGCAGGGGCAGTAGGGCGCTTCCACCCAGCCCTGCTTGCTGCCGGCCATGCCCGAGATGAGGCAGCGCGTGCCGGGCTCGCTCATCCATGCGCCGAACAGGCTGTCGAACACATCGCGAAAGCCGCCCGGCTCGACGGTGAGGATGCCGCGCGCGTGGCTTTGCTCCTCGAGCACGCGGCCCTTGGCGTCGATCAGCGCGCCGCGCAGGGAACTGGTGCCCCAGTCGATGGCAACGAGGTGGGTCATGTCAGTGCCGCCCGGCCGCCCGTAGGCACTGACACGCCCCCTCGGGGGGCAGCGATACGCGAAGCGATGAGCGTGGGGGTCATGTCAGCCGCGCGGCTTGTAGGCCGTCACGTCGATCTCGACCTTGGCGTCGATCATCAGGCGCGACTCGACGGTGGAGCGCGCGGGCCGATGGTCGCCCAGCAGCTCCATGTACACGCGGTTGAAGCTGCCGAAGTCTCGCGCGTCGTTGAGCCACACGCTCACCTTGGCGATGTCCGAGAGCTTGCAGTCGGCCAGCGCCAGCGCCTCTTCGATGCGCTTGAACACCTGGCGCGTCTGCGCCTCGATGCCGCCCACGATCACCTGGCCCTGGTCGTCGGTGGGCACCTGGCCCGAGACGAACACGAAATCGCCGGCGCGGGTGGCCGGCGAAAGAGGGCGCGCCTGGCGGTCGGACGCGATGGGGGAAGTGCCGAGCATTTCAACTTTGGACATGGATTTGCCTCTTTGTTGGTAAAGAAATTACAGAAAACGTACGGGTAAACCCGATTTATGCGTACGAATCGCGGGTAATACGATTCGTTCTTGTAATGTTATTACTCACGGAGCCACGATGCAAACATCAGACAACACTGTAGCCACATATGGTTCTTGCCTGCCCCGCGCGTTTGCCGCGACGCGGCGCGGCATGCTTCTGGGCGCTGTCGCCACCACCGTGCTCGGCCTGGGAATCGGCCTGGCATCGGGCTCCGCGCAGGCCGCCCCGGCACGCGGCGGTGCTGCCAACCTGGCCATGATCGGCGAGCCCCAGGGCCTGGACCCGATGACCAGCACCGCCGACCTGGTGGGAACCATCATGCAGCACGTGTACGAGCCGCTCTACACCTTCGATGCCAACTGGAAGGTGGCGCCGATGCTGGCCGAGGGCATGCCCACCGTGAGCAAGGACGGCCTGAGCTACACCATCGCCATCCGCAAGGGCGTGAAGCTGCACAGCGGCCGCGACCTGAACGCCGACGACGTGGTGGCCTCGCTGCAGCGCTGGATGGAAGTCTCGCCGCGCGGCAAGGCCGTGGGCAAGGAAGTGGCCTCGCTGGCCGCCAAGGGCGCGAACACGGTGGAGCTCAAGCTCAAGCAGCCCTACGCACCGCTGCTGGCCCAACTGGCCCTGCCCAGCGGCATGGCCGCCATCATGGCCAAGGAGACCATTGCGCCGCAGGTCACGCAATTCATCGGCACCGGCCCCTACAAGTTCAAGGAGCGCCGCCCCGACCAGTTCACAGTGCTGACCCGCTTCGACCAGTACAGCGCGCGCAGCGAACCGGCCAGCGGCTATGCCGGCAAGCGCGAGGCGCTGCTGGACGAACTGCGCTTCGTGCCGGTGCCCAGCGCCAACACGCGTGTCGAGGGCGTGCTGTCGGGCCAGTTCCAGTATGCCGACCTGCTGCCGGTGGAGGCCGCCGGCCGCATCGACAAGGGCGCACCGGCCGTGGTGCCGATCATGACGAAGAACTTCGGCTTCCCCTACATCGTGTTCAACACCAAGGAAGGCGTGCTGGCCTCGCAGCCCATGCGCCGCGCGGTGCAGACGGCGGTGGGCGAGGGCGAGCTGATGGCCGCCGGCTTCGGCGACAACCGCTTCTTCACGGTGGAGTCCAACTTCTTCCCCAAGGGCACGCCGTTCTTCTCCGATGCCGGCAGCAAGCTCTACAACACCCGCGACCCCAAGGGCGCGAAGGAAGAGGCGGCCAAGGCCGGCTACGACGGCAAGCCGATCCGCATCATGGCCAGCCGCCAGTACGAGTTCCACTACAACATGGCGCTTGTGATGTCCGAGCAGCTGAAGAAGGCCGGCTTCAAGACCGACCTGCAGGTGGTGGACTGGGCCACGCTGGTGCAGCGCCGCAACGACGCCAAGCTGTGGGACGTGTACTTCACCCACTCGGGCCTGTTCCCCGAGCCGATGCTCAGCCCGCCGCAACTGGGCGACGGCGCACCGGGCTGGTGGGAAACCGACGGCAAGAAGAAGGTGCTGGCCGCCTTCAATGCCGAGGTCGACCCGGCCAAGCGCAGCGCCCTGTGGGGCCAGGTGCAGCAGACGGTGTACGAGGAAGTGCCCTTCATCGAGGTGGGCAAGTTCAACAGCCTGTCGGCGCGCTCGTCCAAGCTGGAAGGCTACACGCCGGCCATCTGGCCCTTCTTCTGGAACACCGGCTTGGCCAAGTAGGCCGCCTGCGTTCCATCTTGGGGCTTCTCATGGTGCATTTCCTGTTGCGCCGGCTGGCAGGTGCCGTTGTGGTGCTGGCCATCGTCGCGGTGCTGGTCTTCCTGCTCACGCGCCTGGCCTCGGGCGATCCGGTGGCGCTGCTGCTGGGCGACCAGGCCACCGCCGCCGACATTGCCAAGGCGCGCGTGCAGTACGGGCTGGACAAGCCGCTGCCCACGCAGTTCGTGTTGTGGCTGGGCGAACTGGCCCAGGGCAACCTGGGTCAGTCGCTGTTTCTGCAGCGGCCGGTGTCGCAGGCGTTGCTCGAGCGCGCCGAGCCCACGCTGTTCCTCGCGCTGTTCGCGGTGTTCATCGCTGCGCTGATCGGTATCCCGGCCGGCATGGCCGCGGCCGTGTGGCGCGGCAGCGCCGCCGACCAGGCGGTGAGCGGCGTGGCCATGCTGGGCGCCAGCGTGCCCAGTTTCTGGCTGGGGCTGATCCTGATCCAGTTCTTCGCGGTGAAGCTGGGGTGGTTCCCGGCCTCGGGCTATGGCGACCCCACGGCCAGCTTTGGCGAGCGCATTCATCACCTGCTGCTGCCTGCGCTGGTGCTGGGCCTCCTGAACTCGGCGCTCATCATCCGCTTCACCCGCGCCTCGATGCTCGACATCCTGGGCGAGGACTATGTACGCACCGCCCGGGCCAAGGGCCTGCCCGAGGGCGTGATCATGGTCAAGCACGTGCTGCGCAACGCGCTGGTGCCCATCGTCACGGTGCTGGGCCTCACGCTGGCGCTGATGATCGGCGGCACGGTGGTCACCGAGACGGTGTTCAACCTGCCCGGCGTGGGCAACCTGGTGGTGCGGGCCGTGCTGCGGCGCGACTACCCGGTGATCCAGGGCACCTTGCTGGTCATTGCCGCCATCTACGTCTTCATCAACCTGGGCGTGGACTTCGTCTACACGCTGGTCGACCCGCGCATCCGCCTGGAGTCCAAATGAGCTTGTCCATCTTCCGTGGCGCGGCGCCCGTATTGCGCCGGCTGTTTGCCCGCAAGATCGTGCTGGTGTCGGCGCTGGTGCTGCTGCTGGTGCTGGCCGTGGCGGTGTTCTTCCCGATGCTGTCGGACGCCGACCCGGGCGCGATTTCCATCAGCGAGCGGCTCAACGGCCCCTCGATGACGCACCTGGCCGGCACCGACGAACTGGGCCGCGACGTGATGCTGCGCATCGTCTATGGCGCGCGCTATTCGCTGGCCATCGGCTTCGTCACCGCCGCCGGCGCCGTGCTGTGCGGCACCCTGCTGGGCATGCTGGCGGGCTTCTTCCGCCGGCTGGACTCGCCGCTCATGCGCCTGGTCGACGCGATGATGTCCTTCCCCGACATCCTGCTGGGCATCGCGCTGGTGTCCATCCTGGGCGTGTCGCTGTGGAACGTGATGCTGGCACTGGTGATCGTCTATACGCCGCGCGTGGCTCGGGTGGTGCGCGCCACGACGCTGGTGCTGCGCGAGCTGCTCTTCGTGGATGCGGCGCGGGCGCTGGGCGTGCGCACGCCGCGCATCCTGCTCAAGCACATCCTGCCGAATCTGATGTCGCCCATCCTGGTGCAGGTGACCTTCATCTTCGCCTATGCCATCCTGGCCGAAGCGGGGCTGTCGTTCCTGGGCGTGGGCGTGCCGCCGGACATTCCCACCTGGGGCACCATGATCGCGGGCAGCCTGGAGTATGCCGACAAGGCCTTCTGGACCATCTTCTGCCCGGGCCTGGCCATCGTGCTCACGGCACTGTCGCTGCAGATGCTGGGCGATGGTGTGCGCGACCTGCTCGACCCCAAGCTGAAGAAGGCGGCATGACCATGAGCGCCACCAACCAAGACACCAAGACGCCGCGCCTGGAAGTGCGGGGCCTCTCGACCTCCTTCGCCACCGACGCGGGCCGCATCCAGAGCGTGGCCGACGTGTCCTTCTCGATCCACCCCGGCCAGACGCTGGCGCTGGTGGGCGAGTCGGGCTCGGGCAAGTCGGTCACCAGCCTGACGCTGATGGGCCTGCACGCCAAGACTTCGCAAGCGCAGGTGCAGGGCGAAGCATTCTTCGTGAAGCGCGACGGACAGAAGGTGGATCTGCTCAAGCTGCCCGAGGCCGACAAGCGCGGCCTGCGCGGCAACGAGCTGGGCATGATCTTCCAGGAGCCCATGACCAGCCTGAACCCGGTGCTGACCATCGGCGAGCAGATCGCCGAGTCGGTGCGCCTGCACCTGGGGCTGGACCGCAAGGCGGCCCTGGCCCATGCGCAGCGCATGCTCGAGCTGGTGGAGATTCCGGCCGCCAGGCAGCGCGTGCACGAATATCCGCACCAGCTTTCCGGCGGCATGCGCCAGCGCGTGATGATCGCGCTGGCCATGGCCTGCAACCCCACGCTGCTGATCGCCGACGAGCCCACCACCGCGCTGGACGTGACCATCCAGGCGCAGATCCTGGCGCTCATGGGCCGGCTGCAGAAGGAGACGGGCATGAGCATGCTGTTC
>JAFECZ010000699.1 GCA_018241905.1 Pseudomonadota bacterium | reverse complement strand
CAGACTCCAAGTGCAGCTCCGTCACGTCAAAGTTGGGCATTTGCCCCAGTTCGCGGACCTGGCTAAACGCAATGGCGGGGATTCCGAACTGAGCGGCCTCCATCGCAGCACCGGATGTACCCGAGTACGCGAGATCATCGGCAAGGTTCTCGCCGTGATTCACGCCCGAAAGTACAAGGGTGGGCGGATCGTCCTTCAACAACGTGCGGATAGCGACCATCACGCAGTCTGCCGGAGTTCCCTTGACTGCGTAGCGTGTGGCATCAAGTTGGCGCATGCGCAAGGGAACGGATAGGGAGATCGACTGTGACGCACCCGATCGTTCTTCATCGGGTGCGACCACAAATACTTCACCGCCGAAGCTTCTCGCGACGCGCTCAAGAATGGCCAAGCCACGGGACTGAATGCCGTCATCATTCACGATGACAATTCGGCGAGTGAGCGCCGCAATCTTCTCGCTGCTCATGCCTTCGCTCCGAAGAGTTCGAGCTCAACCTCGCCCATGCGAATCTGGGCGCTCGGCAGCTTGGTTGTCTTGATGAGCTGCGCAATCTCTTCCAATTCCGGGCTGGAGAACATGGGGTAGTCGCGACGAAGAGGCCCTGCAGCTCGCATACGCTCTAGGTCAGCCTCCGGGACCAGTGCACGCAAAAGAAGCTCGTCGTCATCGTCCGTGCCGTGGCGCTTGCGCAGTTCCTGAATCGTCGGCTGCTCGGGAGGATTCGCTACGACATGCTTTGCGCGAGCATTGGACATGATCATGTCCAACACGTTGGGCTCGATTGGTGCAACCATCTCGCCATAATGGCCCGCAGCGTAGGCAATCACCTCGTCCGAAACAATCGAGTATCGCTTACCCGTCACGATGTTCAGCACCGCTTGGATGCCGACAATTTGACTGAACGGCGTCGCCATTCCAGGATAAGCCAGCTCACGCCTAACGATTGCCGTTTCGCGCAAAACTTCATCCAGGCGGTGCTCCATCCGGTGAGTCGCGAGATTCGCTTTGAGCGTACCAACCATGCCCCCAGGGATTTGGTGCTTGACTGCAAGCACGTCGTACTCATTGTTCTGATTGATCAAGTATCCAGCGGCGCGACCGACCCGCTCAAAGTGCTTTGCAACTGGTTCAAGGAGATCAAGATTGAGGTCGTGGGTATGTCCCATCACCTCAAGATTGTGCGCAAACATCTGAACTGACGGGACGGCAGGACCGTTGGCCAAGGGCCTCGACGACGTATGGAGAACCGTGACACCGAGATCAACAGCATCGAGGTACGCCTTTCCCGACTGCCCGAGAATGTTGTTCGCGTGAAGTTCGATCGGCTTGCCATTCGAGACGGCCAGGATCGCCGGAATCAGGGTGCTCAGCCGTTCCTTTTCAAGAACGCCGGCCGTGTCGTAGATGAGGATCGAGTCAATATCGTCCGAAGCCGCGAGCTTCTTCGCCTTGTCCGCGTAGTAGGCGTCCGTATGGACAGGTGACAACGTGAACATCAATGCACCTGCGCAGGTCGACCCGAACTCTTTCGCGACCCGCGCCAATCGCAACATCTTGTCAATATTGAATAGAACGTCGTAAACCCAGAAGCTGCGCAAGCCATGGACGTTAAGTTGACGCATCCAAGCATCCATCAGAGCATCAGGTGTGATGGAGAACGTCACAGCAGCGTTCGAGCGCATCCCCGCACGCTTCGGCGTGCGCGGCATCGCTTCGACCAACGCATCGAGGCCTTCCCAGGGGTTCTCCTGGCAGCTACGAACCAGCACCTCGAACAAAGAAGATGCTGTGGTATCGATGACGCAATATCCCGTCTTGTCGATGACTGGCGCAACGGGCAAGGCCATCCCCGCCTTCATACGCATGCCCCACAGGGCTTGCTGACCGTCGCGAATGGTGGTGTCGAGAATTTGAATGTGTGCCATGGCTTTGACTTAGTTCGTTGCAAGAAATTGGGGCATGAGAACGCGCTCAGCCCAACGCGTATCCACGTCGTTGCGAATGACGTCCGGGTGGGAGGACAGGAATCGCAGCAATTCAATATTGCTTTGAATCCCGCTGACCCTGGCCTCGTTCAGGG
>JAFECZ010000698.1 GCA_018241905.1 Pseudomonadota bacterium | reverse complement strand
TTCTGGATGCTGCGGATCGGGTTGGGCGCGGCCTGGCCCAGGCCGCAGATGGAGGCATCGCCCATCACCTGCGCCAGGTCTTCCAGCGTCGTGTTGTCCCACACCTTGTCCTGCATCAGGGCGGCCGACTTGCCGGTGCCCACGCGGCACGGCGTGCACTGGCCGCAGCTCTCGTGCTCGAAGAAGCGCATCACGTTCACCGCCGCGTCGCGCGCCTTGTCGTGCTGGCTGAGGATCATCACCGCGGCCGAGCCGATAAAGCAGCCATAGGGCTGCAGCGTGTCGAAGTCCAGCGGCACGTCGCCCAGGCTCGCCGGCAGGATGCCGCCCGAGGCGCCGCCCGGCAGGTAGGCGTACAGCTCGTGCCCGTCCAGCATGCCGCCGCAGTATTCGTCGATGAGCTCCTTCACCGTGATGCCGGCCGGTGCCAGCTTCACGCCCGGGAACTTCACCCGGCCGCTCACGCTGAAGCTGCGCAGGCCCTTGCGGCCGTGGCGGCCGAAGCCGCTGAACCACTCGGGGCCCTTCTCGACGATGTCGCGCACCCAGTACAGGGTTTCGAAGTTGTGTTCCAGCGTGGGCCGGCCGAACAGGCCCACCTGCGCGATGTAGGGCGGGCGCATACGCGGCTCGCCGCGCTTGCCTTCGATGCTCTCGATCATCGCGGACTCTTCGCCGCAGATGTAGGCACCGGCGCCGCGCCGCAGCTCGATCAGGGGCAGCGGGAACGGCGGGTCGGCCTGCAGCCTGGCCAGCTCTTGTTCGAGCAGCGCGCGGCAGTCGTGGTATTCGTCGCGCAGGTAGATGTAGCAGGCGTCGATGCCCACGCAGTGCGCGGCGATCAGCAGCCCTTCGAGGAAGCGGTGCGGATCGCGCTCGAGGTAGGTTCGGTCCTTGAAGGTGCCGGGTTCGCCCTCGTCGATGTTCACGGCCATGAGCTTGGGCGCCGGCTGGTCGCGCACGATGCGCCACTTGCGCCCCGACGGAAAGCCCGCGCCGCCCAGGCCGCGCAGGCCCGAGTCTTCCATGGCCTTGATGACGTGCTCGACATCGCGGATCACCTCGCCCGCCTCCACCTGGCCGGTGACCAGCGCCTTGGCCAAGCGGTAGCCGCCGTGCTCGCGGTAGGTGTCGTAGTCGGTGCAGGCGGGCAGCACGTTGATGGCCGCCAGCTCGGGCGACACGCTCTGCTCGGCCAGCTCGGCCGGCTTGAACACCGTCAGGTCGCGCAGCGGCTCGCTGGTGGCAGCCGCCGGCTGCAGGGCCTGCATCACGCGCTCGGGCGTGGCCAGCGGCACGGCCTGCTGGTTCACCGCCACCGCGGGGGCCTGCTCGCAGCGGCCGATGCAGGGTGCGGCAATCACGCGCACGTCATTGCGCCCGGCCAGGCCCAGCAGCTTGGGCAGGCGCTCGAGCAGGTCGCCGGCGCCGGCCAGCGAGCACGACAGGCTGTCGCACACGCGGATCGTCACGGCCGGCAGCGATTCGTCGCCGCGCAGGATCTCGAAGTGGTGATAGAAGGTCGCGACCTCGTACACCTCCGCCATGGGGATGTTCATGAGCGCGGCCAGCGCCACCAGATGGCGGTCGCGCAGGCCGTTGTGCGCGTCGTTGACCTTGTGCAGGAACTCGATCAGCAGGTCGCGCCGGTAGCCGCCTTCGGGCTGTTCGCCGATGAGCTCGCGCACCTGCTCCATTGCATCGCCGTCGGGCTGGCGGCCCTTGAGCTTGCTCTTGCGGCGAATGCGCTCGCGCATGTCGTCGACGGTGCCGAGCGGGATCGTGGTGGCGTTCTTGCTGCTGGCTGCCGTGCCTGGGTTTCTCTGCATCTGCCTTGGCCTCTTGCGCCGGCCCGTGGGGCGTCCGGCGCTTGTCTCGATTTCTGGATCATCTTCTTTGCCAAGGCCCTTGTCCCCGAGGGGAAAAGGGACCTATGCAAATTATTTCCAGTGTCCGTGCAGGCGCTGCAGTGCGTCAAATTCAATCGGCGAACCGATTGATTAGCGTTGTGAATGATGAGTGCGGCCTCTATGTGTTCTTGCTGACGGTAATGGTCGGGAACTTGGCCGAGAAATCCTTGGCCTTTT
>JAFECZ010000697.1 GCA_018241905.1 Pseudomonadota bacterium | reverse complement strand
GAAGCTGGCGCCGCGCTCGCAGGCCATGAAGCTGTCTTCGGGCAGGCCGGCTTCGCGCGCGGCGTCGCGGGCCTTGTCGATGACGTTCTTCATCTCGTGCGGCGAGAGGAACTGGCCCTTCTTGATGTTCACCGGCTTGCCCGACTGCGCCGCGGCGCGGATGAAGTCGGTCTGGCGGCACAGGAAGGCGGGCGTCTGCAGCACGTCGACCACCTTGGCGGCGGCGGTGATGTCGTCCTCGTTGTGCACGTCGGTCAGCACCGGCAGGCCCAGCTCGCGCTTGACCTTGGCCAGGATGTCCAGGCCCTTCTCGCGGCCCGGGCCGCGGAAGCTCGAGCCCGAGCTGCGGTTGGCCTTGTCGAAGCTGCTCTTGAAGATGAACGGAATGCCCAGCGCAGAGGTGATTTCCTTCAGCGTGCCGGCGGTGTCCATCTGCAGCTGCTCGGACTCCACCACGCAGGGGCCGGCGATCAGGAAGAAGGGCTTGTCCAGCCCGATGTCGAATCCGGTGAGTTTCATGCGCTCTCCGCTGTGCTGGGCTTGAAGGCCGCGCTCAGGCGACCACTTTCAGGGACGTTTTCTCGACGCCCTGGTGCACCAGCGCCGCCTCGACGAAGGCGATGAACAGCGGGTGGCCGCCCCAGGGCGTGGACTTGAACTCGGGGTGGAACTGCACGCCCATGTACCAGGGGTGCAGCGCCTTGGGCAGCTCGACGATCTCGGTGAGCTGCTCGCGCTGCGTCAGGGCCGAGATCACCAGGCCCGCCTTGCGCAGCTGGTCCAGGTAGTTCACATTGGCTTCGTAGCGGTGGCGGTGGCGCTCGGTGACCACGTCGCCGTAGATGCTGTGGGCCAGGGTGCCGGGCTGCACGTCGGAGCTCTGCGCGCCCAGGCGCATGGTGCCGCCCAGGTCGGAGTTCTCGTTGCGCACCTTGATGCTGCCGTCCGCGTCCTTCCACTCGGTGATGAGTGCGATGACGGGGGTGGGCGTGCTGGCGTCGAACTCGGTGCTGTTGGCGTCCTTCAGGCCCGCCACGTTGCGGGCGTACTCGATGGTGGCCACCTGCATGCCCAGGCAGATGCCCAGGTAGGGGATCTTGTTCTCGCGGGCGAAGCGGGCCGCGCAGATCTTGCCTTCCACGCCGCGCTGGCCGAAGCCGCCGGGCACCAGGATGGCGTCGTACTTGGCCAGGCGCGAGACGTTGTCGGGCTCGATGGTCTCGGAGTCGATGTAGTCGATCTTCACGCGGGCATGGTTCTTCATGCCGGCGTGGCGCAGCGCCTCGTTGAGCGACTTGTAGCTGTCGGACAGGTCGACGTACTTGCCCACCATGGCGATGGTGACCTCGTGCTGCGGATGCTCCACCTCGTGCACCAGGTCGTCCCAGCGCTGCAGCTTGGCCGGGGGCGTGTTGATGCGCAGCTTGTCGCAGATTAGGCCGTCCAGGCCTTGCTCGTGCAGCATGCGCGGCACCTTGTAGATGGTGTCCACGTCCCACATGGAGATGACGCCCCATTCGGGCACGTTGGAGAACAGCGAGATCTTGGCGCGCTCTTCTTCCGGAATGGGCCGGTCGGCGCGGCACAGCAGCGCGTCGGCCTGGATGCCGATCTCGCGCAGCTTCTGCGCGGTGTGCTGCGTGGGCTTGGTCTTGAGCTCGCCGGCCGCGGCGATCCAGGGCAGGTAGCTCAGGTGCACGAAGGCGGCCTGGTTGGGGCCGGCGCGCAGGCTCATCTGGCGCACGGCTTCGAGGAAGGGCAGGGACTCGATGTCGCCCACCGTGCCGCCGATCTCCACGATGGCGACGTCCACCTCGTCGGGCGTGCCGATGCCGGCGCCGCGCTTGATGAACTCCTGGATCTCGTTGGTGACGTGCGGGATCACGGCGCCGAAACCGATCTCGACCTGGGCCACTACGAGCGCTTCATCACGACGCGCATGCGCAAGGCCAACAACTTCACCACCGGCCAGATCTACAAGAGCGTGCTCGAGAAAGAGCGCCGCGGCGACTATCTCGGCAAGACGGTGCAGGTGATCCCGCACATCACCAACGAGATCCAGGAGTTCATCAAGCGCGGCGCCGGCATCGGCACGCCC
>JAFECZ010000696.1 GCA_018241905.1 Pseudomonadota bacterium | reverse complement strand
CGTGAGCTGTCGCTCGCCCTGAGCACATCCGAGGGGCTGGTCATCGTTGCCGGTTGCTCGCATCCCGGCATCGAGAACATCCTGCGCGTCGCAGGCGTGATCGACAGGCGCATGGCCGGCTTGTTCGGCGGCTTGCATCTCCTGCTCACGGCAGAGCCGGAAATCCGCCGCGTCTCATATGCCCTGCGCGACGACTGGCACCTGCAACGCATCGCGCCGGGCCACTGCACCGGCGAGCCCGCATTTGCCGCGCTGAACGAGGTGTTCGGCGATCGATACGTTTTCTGCGGCTTGGGCGATCGCGTCAGCCTGCTGTGACGGCGCGACGCCACGGACCCGTGGCCGAACAGGCCGGTCCGGCTGTCCGTGCCCGCACCAGACCTGGCGTTCCGATCATTCGCTGCGCAGCGGCACCTCGGGATGGCGCTCGCGCCACGCGCGCAGCGCCTGTCGGTAGCGGTCCATGGCGAGGTCGTGCAGGTCGAAGATGCACGGCTCGCACCCGTTGCCGCAACAGTCTTCGAAATCCGGCTGCGGGGGAGGCTGGGGCTGCGGGTCGGGCGCGGTAGACGGCGTCATGGTCGAAGAAGCATGTGCTGCGGGCGGGGTTGCGTGGGGCCAGTCTAGTGGAGCCTCCCGACTGGCCGGGTGCCTCCAGGCACGAGCTCTTGCGGTATCTGCACGACGAGCGCACATTTGCGGCGCCTGTCGCTCTTCTCGCGCCAGCATCCATCGTCAGAAAGGACCCTCCATGCGCTATACGGCGACCACCCTCGGCCTTGCTGTTGTCGTTTCCTTTGCTGCAGGCGTCGCCATGTCGCCATTGGCGCGGCTGGCGATGTCTGAGGCCCACGCACAGTCGGCGCCGCTGCAGCCTGCCGTCATCGACTTGATGGCGTTGAAGCATGGCGATCTGCCCACCACGTCAAACGTCGAAATGAATGCAAAGAGTCTCGTGGTCACGGACAACGCCACGATAGGCATCCAGTCCGGCAATGTGGCAAAGCACATGCATCCGAAGACCGACGAGATTCAATACATCATCGAGGGAAGCGGGGCAATGTGGCTGGGCGGCGAGCGCAAGGACTTCAAGCCAGGGACCCTGATCGTGATTCCAAAGGGTACGGCGCATGGCGGGAGCGTCGTGACCAGCGGTCCGGTCAAGGCCATCGCCATCAAGATCCCGCCACAGCCATCAAACGACACAGTGTTTCTCAACTGACTGCGGATGTCTGCATTGCGATGCATTGCAGACATGAGGGCCTTTGTCGCCGAAGGACCGCAAACGTTGCGAAGCAGTCTTTGTGACGCTGTGATGCGAAGCATGGGACCGCAATAGGTCAGCGCACCAGCGGCGATTGCGTTGTACCCGGCAAATGCTGCCAGGACCGCCAGCGACCAGAAGTTCATATCTCTTGAACAGGAAGACGAAGTGCGTTCGTGGTGCGAGAGCCTGGCCTGCACGCGCGAAGAACTGCAACAAGCAGTCGAAACAGTAGGCCGCTCGGCCAATGAGGTGCGACGCTACCTTAGCTTCCGCACGCGGTGAGGCTCGACGGTAGGGAAGCCCAGACGACTCCTGGCAGTTGGCGCAGGGACGGGGTGAACGTGCGGGTGCGCGTTGCGCCAATCTGCCCAGCTCATTGGAAACCAGCGAGGGCCCGGACGGGAAATGGCATAGCTGCGACGCAGAGTTGCTCGAGGATGGGAGCAACTCGGGCGAACTCGACCTCAGCCTCGGGCGGCGTCCAACGGTGCGTCGGTGCCGGGCGCGCTGTGCGTCAACGCTGTCACCTGCGCGGTGTCGTAGCGAGCCCGCAACTCGCCTAAAGCCTTCGCGTCCCGGTGTTCACCTCGGGCGGAGAGCTCGGCCAGCTTTCTGAAGTAATGCTCGTGGCCAGGCGGCGAGACGGTCATAAGGACACGGGCCGTCCCGGCGCCCACGTTGGCGATGTTGTGCGGGACACCCGGAGGAACGAACAGGAAGGCCCCAGGCGTTGCCCGCACTACCTGGTCACCGACCCGCCATTCGCACTCGCCTTCAAGCATGTAGAAAGTCTCTTCCTGCACGCGGTGGACGTGCAAGCCAGTGGCGAACCC
>JAFECZ010000695.1 GCA_018241905.1 Pseudomonadota bacterium | reverse complement strand
AGCAGGTCTGGCCGGCGTTCTGCACGATGGCGTTGATCAGCACCGGAATGGCCGCGTCGATGTCGGCATCCGCAAAGATGATCTGCGGGCTCTTGCCGCCCAGCTCCAGCGTCACCGGGCAGTGGCGCTCGGCCGCCACCTGCTGGATGAGCGTGCCCACGCGCGGGCTGCCGGTGAAGCTGATGTGGTCGATGCCCGGGTGGCGCGCCAGGGCGTCGCCCACCTCGTGGCCGTAGCCGGTCACGATGTTGATGGCGCCGGGCGGGAAGCCGACTTCCGCCGCCAGTTGCGCCACGCGGATGAGCGACAGGCAGGCGTCTTCCGCCGGCTTGACCACGCAGGCGTTGCCCGCGGCCAGGGCGCCGCCCACGCTGCGGCCGAAGATCTGCATCGGGTAGTTCCAGGGAATGACGTGGCCCGTCACCCCATGCGGCTCGCGCCAGGTGAAGACGCTGTAGCCGTCCTGGTAGGGAATGGTTTCGCCATGCAGCTTGTCGCAGGCACCGGCGTAGAACTCGAAGTAGCGCACCAGGGCCAGCGCGTCGGCGCGCGCCTGCTTCACCGGCTTGCCGCAGTCGCGCTGCTCCAGCAGGGCCAGCTCGTCCATGTGGGCGGCGATCTTCTGCGCAAGCTTCATCATCAGGCGGCCGCGCTCGGCCGCGCTCACCTTGTGGCAGGTGTTGTCGAAGCAGTCGCGGGCCGCGCGCACTGCCGCGTCGATGTCCTGCGCATTGCTGCGCTGCAGCTCGTCGAAGGGCTGGCCGTCCGAGGGGTCCAGCACCGGCAAGGTCTTGCCAGAGGACGACAGTACGTTTGAATTGCCAATGAAATTGAGTTGCATGGCGCCATTGTGCGCGAGCCGGGGTGCCGGCCTTGGGGACGGGGCCTTGGGGCAGAATTGCGCGCCATGCCACAAATCCGCCGCCTGACTGCTGCCGACGCCCCTGCCAACCGCGACCTGATGCTCGAGGCCTACGAAAAGCATCCCGAGGCATTCACCAGCAGCCCGTCCGAATACGTGGACGCGCCGATGAAGCGGTGGGTCGACCGCCTGCCGCCGGGCGACAACCCGCACAGCCTGGTGCTGGGCGCCTTCGACGACGAGGGCCGGCTGGTGGGTGTGGCCGGGCTGTCGGTCGAGGACAAGATCAAGGCCCGCCACAAGGGCACCTTGTTCGGCATGTACGTGGCGCCTGCGGCGCGTGCCCGGGGCCTGGGGGAGCAACTGGTGCAGTGCGTGCTGGCGGCAGCGCGCGCCCGGCCCGAACTGTGCATGGTCAAGCTCACGGTCACCCAGGGCAACGACGCGGCGCAGGCGCTGTACGCGCGCTGCGGGTTCAGCGTGTTCGGCGAGGAGCCGATGGCGGTGTGCGTGGAGGGGCGGTTCTACGCCAAGGTGCACATGTGGTGCGACTTGCGGGCCTAGAAGACTAGTTTGTGGCCGCCGAGTTGGCCCGAGCGCAGAGTTCGGCGCAAACCTGCATCAGTTCGTCGAAGCTCATGGCGCCGCCAACCATTATTTCGTCTTCGAGCATCAGGGCGTAATCGGCCAGCAGGGCTTGCCGGGCCGGGCCCTCGGGAACGATTTGCAGCGTGCCTCTTACCGCTGCAGCGTAGTCGATGACATCGCCGTCGGCATTCTTTTCGCTGAAGAAATGCAATTTGTGTTCGGCAACTGCCCGGGCTACCTGGCGGTTTCCAACGATGGCGTCGAAATGAGGGCTGCGCATGATGGCGGCCAGGTCGTGCCAATGCCGTGCATAGCGTTCGCCGCGGATCCGGCCCTGCGCGCAGTAGACATGCGTGGCCGTGGCCTTTTCCCAGAAAGTGCGGGCGATGCTCATCACCCATGGCGACGCCACAGGGAAGCTCACCCCGTCAACGCGCCCTTGCATGTCGCACGCGATAGCCATCTGCGCGCGTGGCTCGCCAGTTGCCCGGCCACCAAATTCCAGAGTGATGGCGGGCTGCACATAACCCGTGCCTTGCCGGATTGCCGAATAGCGCAGCAGCAGCTTGTCGCGCTCCGCGCCGGCGATTTCCAGAACAGCATCGAGTCTTGATTGCTCCAGTGCGGACCGCAGAAGCGGCTGCACCTCGCTTT
>JAFECZ010000694.1 GCA_018241905.1 Pseudomonadota bacterium | reverse complement strand
GGAAGAAGAGCGCGCCTGGCGCCTGGCCGCCGGCCGCCTGTGGACGCTGGGCGCCGGCATCGACCTGGCGCCGCTGGACACGCGCGCCAGCAAGCACCGCCTGTGCCTGCCCACCTACCCCTTCGAGCGCAAGCGCTTGTGGGTGGACATCGCAACCACCGATGCAAGCGCCGACCCCGCAAATGCGGCGCCCGCAATCCAGACCGCCGCTGCGGCGGCCGTGGCATCCGGCCCGGCCATCGCCGTCCCCAGCGGGAACCCATCGACCCCTGCCACCCCGGAGCCGCCCATGACTGCCGCCGTCCCGACCGACCGTCGCCCCGCCCTTGCACAACGCCTTCGCACCCTGTTCGAAGACATCTCGGGCATCGAGTTGGGCGACACCGAAGGCGGCATGCCCTTCGTCGAGATGGGCCTGGACTCGCTCACGCTGACGCAGGCCGCGCTGCAGGTGAAGAAGAACTTCAAGGTCAACCTCACCTTCCGCCAGTTGATGGAGAGCTATCGCAGCTTCGATGCGCTTGCCGCCTTCGTCGATGCCAACACGCCGCCCGACCCGGTCGTTGCCGCCCCGGCGGTGCAGCCGCAAGCCGTGCCGGCGGCCGCCGCGCAGGCATCGGCACCGGTGGTGATGAACGTCGCGCCCGCCGCGCCGGCCGCGAGCTTCGCGGCCGTGCCCGCAGCACAAGGCACGCTGGTGCAGCAGGTCATCGCGCAGCAGATGCAGCTCATGCAGCAGCAGCTGGCCTTGCTCTGCGGCGGCGGCATGGCTGCGGCGCCGGCCGCCGTTGCCGCGGCGCAGCCCGCCTTGCAACAGCCGGTGGCGCAGCCCGAGCCCGCGGCCGCACCCGCGCAGGCGGTGCCGGTGGCGCCCGAGGAAGGCCAGGGCCCCATCAAGTACGACGTGAAGAAGGCCTTCGGCGCCATTGCCCGCATCCACACGCAGAGCAAGGACATCACCGAGCGCCAGAAGGCCCGACTGGCCGCCTTCACGCGCCGCTACGTCGAGCGCACGCGCAAGAGCAAGGAATTCACCGCCGCGAACCGGCCGCACATGGCCGACCCGCGCGTGGTCAACGGCTTCCGCCCCATCACCAAGGAAATCGTCTACCAGATCGTGGTCGATCGCACCAAGGGCTCGCGCATGTGGGACCTGGACGGCAACGAGTACGTGGACGTGCTCAACGGCTTCGGCATGAACCTGTTCGGCTGGCAACCCGACTTCGTGCAGGAAGCCGTGCGCAAGCAGCTCGAGCTGGGCTACGAGATCGGCCCGCAGCACCCGCTGGCGGCCGACGTCACCAAGCTGATCTGCGAGCTCACCGGCTTCGAGCGCGCTGCACTGTGCAACACCGGGTCCGAGTCGGTGATGGCGGCCGTTCGCATTGCGCGCACCGTCACCGGCCGCAACACCGTGGTGCTGTTCACCGGCTCGTATCACGGCACCTTCGACGAGGTGCTGGTTCGCGCAGGCCGCAACGCCAAGGGCATGCCGGCCGCGCCCGGCATCATGAGCGGCATGTTCGGCGACGTGCGCGTGCTGGAGTACGGCACGCCCGAGTCGCTGCAGTTCATCCGCGACAACGCCGACGACCTGGCCGCCGTGCTGATCGAGGTGGTGCAAAGCCGCCGCCCCGACTTCCAGCCGCGCGAGTTCGTGCGCGAGGTGCGCGCCATCACGGAAAAGGCCGGCACCTGCCTGATCTTCGACGAGGTGATCACCGGATTCCGCGCGCACCTGCGCGGCGTGCAGGCCGTCTTCGACGTGCGCGCCGACCTGGCTTGCTACGGCAAGGTGATCGGCGGCGGCTTCCCGGTGGGCGTGATCGCCGGCAAGCGCGAGTACATGGACGCACTGGACGGCGGCGGCTGGCAGTACGGCGACGACTCGGTGCCCACCATCGGCGTGACCTACTTCGCCGGCACCTTCGTGCGCCATCCGCTGGCGCTGGCAGCCTGCAAGGCCTCGCTGCTGCACCTGAAGGAAAGCGGCGAGGCGCTGCAGACCCAGCTGAACCTGCACACCGCGGCCATGGCCGACGAGCTCACGGCCTTCTGCCGGGAGGTGGGCGCGCCCATCGAGATCCGCTACTTCGCTTCGCTGTGGCGCGTGAG
>JAFECZ010000693.1 GCA_018241905.1 Pseudomonadota bacterium | reverse complement strand
CGCCCCGGCAATCAGCCCCCCGACCTCTTGAGCTCGTCCAGCGTCCAGCACGAGCTGGCCGAGAGCGTTTCCTTGGTGAGAATCTTCGGCGGAGTAATAACGATGGACTTCTGATCGCTCATCGGCTTCTTGGATTGCAGCACGTACTTGATCAACGTGTTCAGATAGCTCGCTTGAACCTCTGCGTTGAAGCTGACGTAGTGGGAGAAGCCACCCGCCGCGATCGCGTCACAGGAGGGCTTCTCACCACCGCCGGTCGTCGCGACGAAGACCTTGCCCGTCTTCCCGGCCTGGTTTACCGCGGAAGCGGATCCGGTCGCCTGACCATCCCACATGTCCATGATCGCGCACAGATCGGGGTGTTGCTGCAGCGCAGTGGTTGCGATCGCGTTGGACTTCGACGCCTCCCAGCTTGCAGCCTGAGTCTGCACGACCGTGATGTCCGAGCGACCCGCAAACACGCTCTTGATCCCTTGCTCCCAGCTGATTGAAGCGGGTGCTGTGACAACACCCAGCGTCACGGCAACCTTGCCGGACTTTCCAGAGTCCTTTCCGCAGGCCTTGACGACGGCCTCGGCGTTCGCACGACCGAACTCCCGGAAGTCGGGACCGACGTAGATGTCCGGAGCGGTGGAGGTGATCTGCTGAATCTCGATAACTGGAATCTTCTCGTCACGCGCCTTGGCAACCAACCGGGAGATAGAAGTGGTATCCGTGGGCAAGGTGACGATCAGATCCGGCTTGTCGCGCAACGCAGCCTGGAATGCTTGGACCGAGTTGGCGGCGTCCCAGTTCGGATCTCTCACATTGATCTCGTATCCAAAACGCTCCGCCTCGCGCTTCATCCCCGCATACCAAGCCTGCGTAAGGCTGTAGTTCATCGCGATTGGAATGTAGGTGACCTTTTTGCCCTTTAGGGCCGCGTACGCTGGATCGGTTGCGTCTTGCGCGAGAGTCGCATTCGACATCGCCAGCATTACACCAGCGGCCAGCACGGTTGCAAGGGCCTTGGCAGCCCTCGCTGTGCTGGTTGCCGATTCCAGTTTCAGGATCCTGCGGATCGAGTTCGCCATCACGTCTCCTCAGTAAGAAAGTTAAGTCGATCGAGACGGCAAACCTGCCTTTTTGACGGGCCGCCGACGTGCCATCAAGTTGGTCAAGTGCGCGCTAAACCCTCGCCAACCGAACGCGATTCTCCACTTTTGCTACATACCACCTATAGGTACTAACGATAGACAAATGACTAGCCGCAGATGCTGAAAGAAAGTCAAATGCAAGCCGGGCCGCCTGCTTCGGTGCCCTGCTCTGCCAAGGTTTCAGCCGAAAGAAGAGCTGCGCGATGAGCATGGACAGGCCTCATGGCGCCTTCGCGCCCGTCACCAGCCACTCTGCCAATAGCGCTTAACAGGTCACAAGGACCTAGGAGTTCGCGCGAGGGGACCGCGGCTAGACCTCCGAAGAGGTTGCTTTTCCAGCACAACGTACAGATCTTTACGCCGCCTACCGACTGAACGTGGGTCAATCGTCGTATCGCTTGCTACGATACCTTCCATGCAGTTTGTAGATTTCACTGCGCCAAGCAAGGGCGCAGACAACGTGTGCGGCGGCCAGCGGCGCGTCTGCGCCGACTAACCACCAGGAGTTCACCCAATGATCAGTGCAGAACATCCGTTCAACTATCTTCAGTTCCGTGTCGAGGCAGAGAAGGTCGGGATCATCACGCTCAATCGTCCCCGGGCACTCAATGCCCTCAACGATGCATTGATGATCGAGCTCGGCCAAGCACTGCAGGCATTCGACGCCAACGACGCAATCGGCTGCATCATCATCACTGGCAGTGAGAAGGCTTTTGCCGCCGGCGCAGACATCGCGGCCATGGCCAAGTACACATTCCTTGATGCTTATAGAGGCGACTTCATTACCCGCAATTGGGAGTCCATCCGCGCCATCCGCAAACCGGTGATTGCCGCAGTCGCCGGCTTCGCGCTAGGTGGCGGTTGCGAATTGGCCATGATGTGCGACTTCATCATCGCAGCCGATAACGCGAAGTTTGGTCAACCGGAGATCAAGATCGGAGTCATTCCTGGCGCAGGAGGCACGCAGCGCCTGCCGCGCGCCGTGGGCAA
>JAFECZ010000692.1 GCA_018241905.1 Pseudomonadota bacterium | reverse complement strand
GACGGCTCGGCCCTGGCCTATGCCGCCAGCCGCATCGTGATCGCATCCCGCCTGGCGGGCCTGCCGGCGCCGGTGGCAGGGGTCACGCCGCAGCTGGACAATGAGGCGCGCCTGCTGCGCGACCTCTCGGAGGCGCGGCGCCTGGGCTTCGGCGCCAAGCTGTGCATCCACCCCAGCCAGGTGCCGCCCATCCACGCCGCGCTGCGGCCCAGCGACGCCGCGCTCGATTGGGCCCGCCGCGTACTCGTTGCCGATGCCGCGTCGCCCGGCGCCGCACGGCTCGACGGCCGCATGGTCGACCGGCCGGTCGTGCTGCAGGCACAGCGCACGCTGGCATTGGCCCGCGACTGACATCCGCCCACTTCTTTTCCACCGCACAGAGAGACACCATCATGGCTTCCACCATCATCGACTCGCGCATCTTCGGCGACATGTTCAGCGACGCGCGCATGCGCGACGTCTGGTCCGACGAGAACCGCACCGCCAAGTACCTGGACATCGAGCGCGCCCTGGCCAAGGTCCAGGGCGAACTGGGCATCATCCCCAAGGAGGCGGCGGACGAGATCGTGCGCAACTGCAACCTCTCGCAGATCGACTGGGTCAAGCTCAAGGCCAAGACCGAGCAGATCGGCTACCCGATCATCGCGGTGGTCAACCAGATCAATGCCAACTGCCGCGACAAGCTGGGCGAGTACTGCCACTGGGGCGCGACGACACAGGACATCACCGACACGGCCGCCGTGCTGCAGATGCGCGAAGGCCTGGCGCTGGTCGAGCAGGACCTCGACGAGATCGGCGAAGCGCTGGCCGCCCTGGCAAAGAAGTATCGCGACACGCCCATCATCGGCCGCTCGAACCTGCAGCAGGCCACGCCCATCACCTTCGGCTACAAGATGGCCAGCATCCTCGCGGGCATCGACCGCCACCGCGAGCGGCTGCAGCAGCTCAAGCCCCGGGTGCTGATGGGCGAGTTCGGCGGCGCCTCGGGCACGCTGTCGTCCCTCGAGAAGGGCGCCATGGAAACCCAGGCGGGCCTGATGAAGGAACTGGGCCTGGCACAGCCCCTGATTTCCTGGCACACGGTGCGCGACACCATGGCCGAGGTGGGCGCCTTCCTGGGCCTGGTGGGCGGCTCGCTCGGCAAGATCGCCATGGACGTCAAGCTGATGATGCAGACCGAGGTGGCGGAGGTCTTCGAGCCCTTCGCGCCGGGCCGCGGGTCGTCGTCGACCATGCCGCAGAAGCGCAATCCGATCTCGTGCCTGTACATCCATGCCAACGTGTCGGTCGCGCGCCAGCACGCCGCGGCGCTGATGGATGCCATGGTGGCGGACCACGAGCGCTCCACCGGCCCGTGGGAAATCGAATGGGTGGCGCTGCCCGAGATCTTCTGCCTGATGTCCGGCGCCCTGAAGCAGACCAAGTTCATCCTCAAGGGGCTGGAAGTGGATGCGGCCCGCATGCGCGCCAACATCGACATCACCAACGGACTGGTCATGTCCGAAGCCGTGATGATGGGGCTGGGCCCGTACATCGGCCGCGAGTACGCGCACGACCTGGTCTACGACCTGTGCCGCCAGGCCATCGCGGACGATGTGGCGCTGATCGAGATCCTGGCCGCGCATCCGGAAATCAACAAGCACGTCACCCGCGCGCAACTCGAGGCGATGTGCGATCCGGCGAACAACCTCGGCCAGGCCGGCGTGATGGTCGACCGCGTGCTGAACGCACGCCGCTGAACGCTTCGCAGCAACACCCGGCGGCACACCCACACCGCCTGCCCTCACCGTCCACGGAGCCGGCGCAGACCGGCGCGCCTCGATGTGCACCCCGATTTCGGAGACAAGGTCATGAACATCCGCAAGCTACTGAAGCTTCTCTACGTGCAGGTCCTGATCGGGCTTGTCCTGGGCATCACCGTCGGCCACTACTGGCCCGAGTTCGGCGCCGCGCTCAAGCCGCTGGGCGACGGGTTCGTCAAGCTGGTCAAGATGATGATCGCGCCGGTGGTTTTCTGCACCATCGTGAGCGGCATCACCTCGCTGGGCGACTCGAAGGAGATCGGCAAGACCCTGCTCAAGGCGATGGGCCTGTTCTACGCGCTGACGATCATTGCGCTGGTCACCG
>JAFECZ010000691.1 GCA_018241905.1 Pseudomonadota bacterium | reverse complement strand
GCCCCGGGATTGCCCCTCTGAGGCCGGCCGCGGTGTTGAGTAAATGCCGATCTCTGACCTGCCCGCCAAGAAGGCCATGACAAATGACACCAGCAAGGCGGAAAAGAGACCTGCACAACCGAGACTCCCGTTCATCAGGTGGCAGGCAGCGAGTGCCGCCGACTTTCGCTTCCGGCGGCCTTGCTCATACCTTCTTTGCGCTCAAGTCCAACACAGCGGCGGCCAGTCGTGTGGCCAGCAAGTCGGCCTGTTCGGCAAACTTCTTCGCATCGGCCTTCTGCAGCTGCGCCACGTTCTGCCTGCTCTACCCAGCGAGAACGGACCTCGATTCTGCCGGTGAGGACAACGGCGATTCCACGCAACCGCCCACGTGAAGCTGTTTCAGTGCGGACTGCAGGTGCCTGATCCGCCTCACCGGGCCAGGCACCTTACGTTCGGGTAAACCATATCGCGCCGAGCGTCACAACTCGGCAGGTCCTTCTTTCAACGACTTCCTGTATTCCACATAGTCTTTCCAAGCTACCTTGCTCGTCATCTTCAAATCGACTTCGAGGTATTTCATTCGTATACGACGCAGTATTTCTTGGAAGGCTGTGTTCATCTTGTTGCGGGCCTCGTCGATCTGGTTCCATGCCTTTTGCTGAGAGGCGGTTCCCAAGATGTCATGACCGGTGAAGATGTGCTGAAGACCTCCGGGAGCCTCGTGATAATAGCCCTCAAAGGCCAGGGTCTTGCCAAACGCCGCGCGAAATTGATGGATCAGCTCGAAGAGCTCCGCGTCGTTTAAGTGGAAGTCATTTCCCGCAGAGACGATGCTGAACATGTCCCATACATGCAGCGCCGCGTCTGAGATGCAATGCGGCATCTTCGAGAAGTGGTCATCGATGACTTGAACGTTGATTTTCTCGAATATCTCGGTGAGCGTTTCAACATCACGCTGATGCCGAACCTCTTCGGGAGTGAGCGTAGCCGTAGGCCGAGCGGGATCTTCCTCCAACGTAGACTTGATCGCCTTCTTGAGCGTGCTCACGAGCGCCTTCAGGTCGTTGGCGTGATTGTCTACACTGTTGGGAAAAGAAATGGCTCGATGCTTATCGAAATCAAAGGGCACATCGTCGGGAAAATTACCCACCCCGGCGTCGAACACTAGCGCGACGCGATCCCAACCCAACGCCGCCACCGCAAATCCAAGCTCAAACAGAACATTTGGATTAGGCGTCTTCTTCTGCTTCAAGTCGGCGTTGATCGGCGTCACATCGCTGACCACCATATCCGCCTTCTTGATCTTCTTCATGATCGCAAGGGGAATGTTGGGTGACCCGGTCAAGCCTCTTGTGGCTTGGTCAATCGTGATCGAAACGTCGGGCAGTTCCTCCATGACGGTATTCGCCGCCGAGGTCAGAGCCTTCTGGATGAATTTTCTGGTGACCGGCAAGTCCGATTGCCACGAATAGAAAACGACAAAATTCTTCAAACGTTCCTCCTCAAGCGCTGGGCAGGTCGACTTGCCTACGCCAAACCAAAATTTTAGGTTCGGGCCGCCCGTCTACCCTATGAGGTCGCGTAGTCACGAGACTTGCGATCCTGCTTCATGCCCCAGTCCCGCGGCAATGCGCCCACCGTGCCGTTTGCGAGCTTCAGATCCCGCACCTCATCGGACGTTGACCAGTTCGTTGGCTTGCATCAGCCTCTCACTGTCGCGCTCGGACTGGCCTACCGCCAAAGGCAAGGTAGAGGGGCGGCATGAGTCTACGGAGCGATCCGCATCGATATGCCGACCGATGCTACCGTCGCAACGTCGGCCTCGAATTCGTTCAGGTTTCGGAGGTCAAATCAGAACGCTGCTCGACACGAGCATCCTTTGCTCCAACTGCGCTTTCAAAATACCTTTACCGGACTGCTCACATCGCGACGTACGCCCGCAGTTCAGCTTACAGGAATGGAGGGTGAACTCTCTTTGAGGTGCCCCGACCTGCCTAAGGCCACTATCGCGCATCGAGGCCTTAGACGGAAGCCCGTCCATCATCCGACAGCATTTTCAACACGTCTTGCACCTCCTGATCGCTCAAGCGAGCGAACATTGCAGGGTGCGGGTTCATGGCGTATTGGATACTGGCCCTAACCCGGCGATG
>JAFECZ010000690.1 GCA_018241905.1 Pseudomonadota bacterium | reverse complement strand
GGTGTGCATCCAGCCCTCGGCGTCGATGGCCTCGGCGGTCTTCTCGGCATCGTCCCAGTAGCCGT
This sequence comes from Pseudomonadota bacterium, assembly GCA_018241905.1. GTDB lineage: Bacteria > Pseudomonadota > Gammaproteobacteria > Burkholderiales > Burkholderiaceae_C > Variovorax. The sequence goes on along the minus strand of JAFECZ010000690.1, from coordinate 2,085 downwards.
GCATCACCGAGTAGCCGCGGGTGCAGAACTCGCCGCGCTCGCCGCGCGCCACCACGGCGCCGGTCTCGGGGTCGACGATCTTGATCTCCAGGTGCGGCTGCACCGTGCCCACGGTGGCCACGCGTTTTTCCAGCGGCGTGTCGGTGCTGCTCTGGCAGCTCACCGGGCTGGTCTCGGTCATGCCGTAGGCAATGGTGACCTCGGCCATGTGCATTTTCTCGACCACCCGCTTCATCACCTCGATGGGGCACGGCGAGCCGGCCATGATGCCGGTGCGCAGCGAGCTCAGGTCGAACTCCGCGAAGCGCGGATGGTCCAGCTCGGCGATGAACATGGTGGGCACGCCGTGCAGGCCGGTGCATTTCTCGACCTGCACCGTCTCCAGCACCGCGAGCGGATCGAAGCCGTCGTTGGGATACACGATGGCCGAGCCGTGCGTGAGGCAGGCCAGGTTGCCCAGCACCATGCCGAAGCAGTGGTACAGCGGCACCGGAATGCACAGGCGATCGGCCGGCGTGAGCTTCATGCACTCGCCGATGAAGAAGCCGTTGTTCAGGATGTTGCGGTGCGTGAGCGTGGCGCCCTTCGGAAAGCCTGTGGTGCCGCTGGTGAACTGGATGTTGATCGGGTCGGCGGCCTTCAGCGTCTTCTGCACTTGCTGCACGCGCGTGTCGCCCGCATCGCCGCTGGCCATCAATGCCGAGAAGCGCTGGGCACCAGCCTCGTCGGCATCGCCATCGCGGTCGATCCACCAGATGTTCTTCAGCTGCGGCAGCTTGCCCGCCGCGCCCAGCTCGCGCAGCATGCCCAGGTACTCGCTGGTCTTGAAGCGCGGCATGCTGACCAGGGCCTTGCACCCGACCTTGTTGAGCGCGTATTCCACCTCGGCCGTGCGGTAGGCCGGGTTGATGTTGACGAGGATGAGCCCCGCCTTGGCCGTGGCCAGCTGCATCAGCACCCAGGCCACGTTGTTGTGCGACCAGATGCCGATGCGGTCGCCCGGCGCCAGGCCGGTCTTGAGCAGCGCGCTCGCCAGCTGGTTGGATGCGGCCTGCAGTTCGCGGTAGGTGAAGCGCTGGCCTTCATGGTGGCTGATGAGCGCGTCGCGCTGCGGGTGCCTCGCCACCATGGCATCGAAGAAGTCGCCGATCGTCTGCTCGATCAGCGGCGGCGTGGTTGCGCCCTTGGCATAGCTCTGGCTCGTCATGGTCTGTCTCCTCGATTCATCCGCGCTGCGTGTCGGCAAGGCGCAGCGCGGCGGTCTCTATTGCCGAATGCTCACGATGGCGGCATGCATGAGCGGCGCAGCCCGGCAGTGACGCTGGCCTGGCCTCAGGCGGTTTCGTTGAACAGCTCGCGGCCGATCAGCATGCGGCGCACTTCGCTGGTGCCCGCGCCGATCTCGTAGAGCTTGGCGTCGCGCCACAGGCGCTCCACCGGAAACTCCTTGGTGTAGCCCACGCCGCCCAGCGTCTGGATGGCTTCGCCGGCCATCCAGGTGGCCTTCTCGGCCGAGTAGAGGATGGCGCCGGCCGCGTCCTTGCGGAAGGTGCGCGCATGGTCGTTGCGGTCGCAGGCCTTGCCCACGGCGTACACATACGCGCGGGTGGCCTGCCAGGTGCTGTACATGTCGGCGATCTTGCCCTGCATGAGCTGGAACTCGCCGATGCTCTGGCCGAACTGCTTGCGCTCGTGCACGTAGGGAATCACCGCGTCCATGCAGGCGGCCATGATGCCCAGCGGGCCGCCGGAGAGCACTGCGCGCTCGTAGTCGAGGCCGCTCATCAGCACCTTGGCGCCGTTGCCCTCGCCGCCCAGCACGTTCTCTTCCGGCACCTCGCAGTTGTCGAAGAACAGCGGGAAGGTGTTGGAGCCGCGCATGCCCAGCTTGTCGAGCTTGGTGCCGGCCGAGAAGCCCTTGAAGCCCTTCTCGACGATGAAGGCCGTCATGCCGCGCGCGCCCATCTCGGGCTCGGTCTTGGCGTAGATCACCAGCGTGTCGGCGTCGCCGCCGTTGGTGATCCACATCTTGGAGCCGTTGAGCACGTAGTAGCCGTTCTTCTTCTCGGCCTTGAGCTTCATGCT
>JAFECZ010000068.1 GCA_018241905.1 Pseudomonadota bacterium | reverse complement strand
CCCCTCGGGGGGCAGCAATACACGAAGTGATGCGCGTGGGGGCAAGTCATGTCAGCCGCGCGCCTGGCGCAGTTGCTCGTGCAAGTGCGGCGGCATGTCCTTGTAGACGTCCTCGAACATCGACTCCAGCGGCGGAACATGGCCGTCGATGAGCGTGCCGCCAAAGCGCTCGGCCTCCTTCAACGCGGCGCCGACCTCGGCCTCGAGTTGCTCTTGCGTGCGCCGGTGCTCTTCTTCGAACCAGGCGCCCAGCACCTCCAGGTGCTGCTTGAGCCGGGCAATCGGGTCGCCCAGCGGAAAATGCTGCCAGTCGTCGGCGGGCCTGTAGCGCGAAGGGTCGTCCGAAGTCGAATGCGCGCCGGCCCGGTACGTGATCCACTCGATCAGCGTGGGCCCGAGGTTGCTGCGCGCCCGCTCGGCCGCCCAGCGCGACGCGGCGAGCACCGCGAGAAAGTCATTGCCGTCGACACGCAGCGACGCAATGCCGCAGCCCACGCCGCGCGCGGCGAAGGTCGTCGCCTCGCCACCGGCGATGGCCTGGAAAGTCGAGATCGCCCACTGGTTGTTGACGACATTGAGAATCACCGGCGCGCGATAGACATGCGCGAAGGTGAGCGCCGTGTGAAAGTCGGATTCGGCGGTGGCACCGTCGCCGATCCATGCCGACGCGATGTTCGTATCGCCCTTGATCGCCGAGGCCATCGCCCATCCGACCGCCTGGATGAACTGCGTCGCCAGGTTGCCGCTGATCGTGAAGAAGCCGGCGCGCTTGTACGAATACATCACCGGCAACTGGCGCCCCCTCATCGGATCGCGGCCGTTGCTCATCAGCTGGCAGATCAGCTCTGCCATTGGAATGTCCTCGCGCGCCAGCAGGAGGCCCTGCTGGCGATAGGTCGGAAAGCACATGTCGCCCGGCTGGATGGCGAACGCATGGGCGACGGCTATGGCCTCCTCGCCCAGGCATTGGATGTAGAAGGAGATCTTCTTCTGCCGCTGCGCGATCAGCATCTTCGCGTCGAAGGCCCGGGTCTTCATCATCGCGCGCAGGCCGCGCTTGAGCAGCGGCACATCGGGCTGCGCCGGGGCCCAGGGCCCGACCGCGCGGCCGTCTTCGTCCAGCACGCGCACCAGCGTGAAGGCCAGGTCCGCCGTATCGACCGGTGTCGCATCTATCGCCGGCTTGCGCACAGCGCCGGCCGGCGACAGGTGCAGGTAGGAGAAGTCGGTCTCGCGGCCCGGTCGCCCGGTGGGTTCGGGCACGTACAAACGAAGGGATTGCAGCGAATCCATCTCTGTTGCCTCCTCGCGCGCGTGCTGGGCGGCCCGAAAGTATGCGCTTCAAAGTGCCGCCGAGGAAATCGCCCGGGCCGAGCCGCAAAAGCGTCTCGATCTCAGTGATAATTATTCGTATCGGCACCAGACAACAACATCCAAGAAGCCGGTCTCCGAATCCCTTTTCACCGGAATCCGTTCAATGACTGCACGTTTGCTCCCGCGCCTTGGCGCGCTGAGCGGCATGGCCGCTGCTGCGCTCTCGTTCTCCCTGCCCGCTCACGCCAGCGGCGAAGTCACGCTCTACACCACGCGCGAGGCGGGCCTGGTCCAGCCACTGCTCACCGCCTTCACAGCGCAAAGCGGGGTCAAGGTCAACACCGTGTTCGTCAAGGACGGCCTGCTGGAGCGCGTCAAGGCCGAAGGCGCGCGCTCGCCCGCCGACGTGCTGATGACGGTGGACATCGGCAACCTGGTCGACCTGGTCGAAGGCGGCGTCACGCAGCCGGCCAAGTCGAGCGCGCTCGATGCTGCCGTGCCGGCCAACCTGCGCGCCGCCGACGGCCAGTGGTATGCGCTGTCGATGCGCGCCCGCGTGCTCTATGCCGACAAGAAGCTGCCCATCAACAGCTTCCGCTACGAAGACCTGGCCGATCCGAAGTACAAGGGCAAGGTCTGCATCCGCTCGGGCCAGCACCCCTACAACACGGCCCTGGTGGCGGCCATGATCGCGCACGACGGCGAGGCCAAGACCGAGCAATGGCTGCGCGGCGTCAAGGCCAACCTGGGCCGCAAGGCCACCGGCGGCGACCGCGACGTGGCGCGCGACATCCTGGGCGGCATCTGCGACATCGGCATCGCCAACTCCTACTACGTGGGCCAGATGAAGAACGCCAAGCCGGGCACCGACGCACGCAAGTGGGGCGATGCCATCAAGGTGATCCGCCCGACCTTTGCCGGCAAGAGCGGCGGCACGCACGTGAACATCAGCGGCGCGGCCGTGGCCAGGAACGCGCCCAACCGCGCCAACGCGGTCAAGCTGATGGAGTTCCTGGTGTCCGATTCGGCCCAGGCCTTCTACGCCGAGACCAACTACGAATACCCGGTGCGCAAGGGCATCGAGCTGGAGCCGGTCATCGGCGAGACCATCGGCGAGCTCAAGGCCGATCCGCTGCCCATCGTGGAGATCGCCAAGTACCGCAAGCAGGCCAGCACGTTGATCGACAAGGTCGGCTTCGACCAGTGAGCGTGAGCGCAGGAAGGCCTGGCAGCCAGGCCGAAGGGCCTGCCGCATTCCGGTGGCCCTTCGCTGGGCGGCCGCATGGACACGTGGGCGTGCGGGCAGTCGGTCGGCTGTGGGGCACGGGCGCACTGCTGGTCACGCTGGGCGTGCTGGCGCCGGTGGCCAGCCTCTTCTGGCTGGCACTGGGAGCCGATCTCTCCCATTGGGCGCACCTGGTGCAGTTCGTGCTGCCCAAGGCGGCCCTCAACACGGCCCTGCTGCTGGCCGGCGTGGGCCTGCTGGTGCTGGTGATCGGCACCGGCTGCGCCTGGATCGTGAGCACCTGCGACTACCCCGGGCGCAACGTGCTCAACTGGGCTCTGCTGCTGCCGCTGGCCATGCCCACCTACATCGTGGCCTTCGCCTACCTCGACCTGCTGCACCCCATCGGCCCGGTGCAGGGCGCCATCCGCTGGGTGCTGGGCTACGAAAGCCCGCGCGACTTCCGACTGCCCGACCTGCGCTCGCTGCCGGGTGCGGTGTTCCTGCTGGGCTTCGTGCTCTACCCCTACGTCTACCTCACGGCGCGCGCCATGTTCATGACGCAGCCGGCCCACCTGATGGAGGCGGCGCGCAGCCTGGGCGAAAGCCGCGCAGGCGCGTTCTTTCGCGTGGCGCTGCCGCTGGCGCGGCCGGCACTGGCGGTAGGCGTGAGCCTGGCGCTGCTGGAGACGCTCAACGACATCGGCGCCTCCGAATTCCTGGGCATCCAGACACTGACCGTGGCGGTCTACACCACCTGGATCACCCGCTCCGACCTGGCCGGCGCGGCGCAGATCGCCTGCGCCATGCTGCTCATCGTGCTGGCGCTGGTGCTGGTGGAGCGCAACGGACGGCGCCACCGCCGCTACGGCTCGGCGCAGCGGATGCGTCCCATCCAGCCGAGGCGGCTGCATGGCACCGCGGCCGCGCTGGCGTGCATCGCGACCGCGCTGCCGGTGCTGATCGGCTTCGTGGCGCCGGCGGCCTACCTGTCGAACGAAACCTTCAAGCGCCTGGGCCAGGGCGGCGGCATTTCCAGCGGCCTGTGGGCGAGCCTGGGCAATACGCTGCTGCTGGCCACGGGCGTCACGGTGGTGGCCGTTGCAGCCGGGCTGGTGGTGGCATGGGCCGTGCGCAGCCTGGGCTCCACGCCCAACCCTGCCCGCTGGCAGGCGCGCGTTGCCAGCCTGGGCTATGCGCTGCCGGGCACCGTGCTGGCCATCGGCCTGCTCACCCCGGCGCTGACGCTGGACGGTGCGCTTGCCAACCTGTTCGGCCATGCGGGCCTTCCGCTGATGGGTGCCGGCGTCGTGCTGGTGGCCGCCTGCGCGATCCGCTTCCTGGCCATGCCGCTGGGCGGCATCGAGGCGGGCCTCTCGCGCATCTCGCCGGCGCTGGAGCAGGCCTCGCGCCTGCTGGGCGAAGGCAGCGGCGCCACCTTGCGCCGCGTGCATCTGCCGCTGCTGCAGCCGGCCATTGCGGCCGGTGCGCTGCTGGTCTTCGTGGATGCCATGAAGGAGCTGCCGGCCACCCTGCTGCTGCGCCCCGCCAATTTCGACACCCTGGCCACCTGGCTCTACGCCGAGGCCTCGCGCGGCACCTACGAGGAAGGCGCGATTGCCGCGCTGGCCATCGTGCTGGCGGGCCTGCTGCCCGTGATCCTGCTGGCGCGCAACCGGCTCGGGGCGACCGAGTCGTGGACCTCCTGAAGAAGTATTGAGAGCATGAGTGCTTCGTTGAGCCTTGAAGGCGTCCGCATCACCTACCGCGGCGGGCGCGAACCGCACACCGCCGTCGACAACTTCTCGCTGCTGCTGCCTGCGGGCCGCATCGGCTGCCTGCTGGGTCCTTCGGGCTGCGGCAAGACCACCGTGCTGCGCGCCATTGCCGGCTTCGAGCCGCTTCGCGCCGGCTCGATACTGCTGGGCGACAGGCTGCTTTCGTCGGCCGCCGCACACGTGCCGCCCGAGCAGCGCCGCGTGGGCATGATGTTCCAGGAATACGCGCTCTTTCCGCACCTGAACGCGGCGCAGAACGTGGGCTTCGGGCTGCGGCGGCTGGCGCGCGAAGAACGCGATGCCAAGGTCGCCCGGATGCTCGCGCTGGTGGGCCTGCAGGAGGCCGGTGCGCGCTTTCCGCACGAGCTGTCGGGCGGCCAGCAGCAGCGCGTGGCACTGGCCCGTGCGCTCGCGCCCGAGCCGGCCCTGCTCCTGCTCGACGAGCCCTTCTCCAACCTGGACAGCAACACCCGGGAGCGCCTCACGACCGAAGTGCGCGAGATCCTCAAGGCGGCCGGCCAGACGGCCATGCTGGTCACGCACAACGAGGCAGAGGCCCACGCCATGGCCGACCACATCGGCGTGATGCACAACGGCCGGCTGGCGCGCTGGAGCGAACAGGAACAGGCGCCGCACTAGCAAGCGGCAATGGGCTTTTTAAGAAAAGGGCATTGACCCTCGGAACAATCGCGCTTCCTGTTGCTGCCACCCGATGGAAGGAAGTCCGCGATGCCCCAAACGCTCACGCTCGTCAGCCACCTGCTTTGCCCCTATGTCCAGCGCGCCGCGATTGCGCTGCGCGAGAAGGGTGTTCCCTTCGAGCGCGTCGTGATCGACCTGGCGAACAAGCCCGCCTGGTTCCTCGAGATCTCTCCGCTGGGCAAGGTACCTCTTCTGCGTGTGCCGCGCAGCAACGGCGATGGCGAAAGCGTGCTGTTCGAAAGCAACGTGATCTGCGAGTACATCGAGGAAACGCAAGCCGGCCCGCGCCTGCACCCCGAGGACCCGCTGCAGCGCGCCGAGCACCGCGCGTGGATGGAGTTCGGATCCTCGATCCTGTCGGACCTGTGGGGCTACGAAACCACGCGCGATGCCCAGGTCTTCGAACAGAAGCGCCAGGCGCTGGCGGCGAAGTTCGAGCGCGTGGAGTCCGAAATGGGCAAAGGCCCCTTCTTCGCCGGCGAGCGTTTCAGCCTGGTCGATGCGGTGTTCGCGCCGATCTTTCGCTACTTCGAGCTCTTCGACGATCTGCACGATTCGCACGTCTTCGACCGCACGCCCAAGGTGTCGGCGTGGCGAAAGGCACTGCGCGAGCGCCCCAGCGTGCGCGATGCCGTCGTGCCCGAGTACCGCCAGCACCTGCATGCCTTCCTGCAAAAGCACGAGGCACATCTGCTGACGCTGGCCGGGCGCAATTGACAAGACAATCGAAGGTCATCGAAGCAATTCCCCGGAAAAGACCCACGATATGCGCCTCCTACACACCATGCTGCGCGTCGGCAACCTGCAGCGTTCCATCGACTTCTACACCCAGGTGCTGGGCATGCAGTTGCTGCGCACCTCCGAGAACCCGGAGTACAAGTACAGCCTGGCCTTCGTCGGCTACGAGGGCAACCCGGCGCAGGCCGAGATCGAGCTGACCTACAACTGGGGCGTCGAGAGCTACGAGATCGGCACCGCCTACGGCCACATCGCGCTGGGCGTGCCCGATGCCCATGCGGCCTGCGAGAAGATCAAGGCAGCCGGCGGCAACGTCACGCGCGAGGCCGGCCCGGTCAAGGGTGGCACCACGGTGATTGCATTCGTGACGGATCCCGACGGCTACAAGATCGAGTTGATCCAGCGGGCGGAAGGCGCGGCCGGCGGCGGCCTTCGCTGAGCTTGCGGCCGGGCCGCTTCTCAGCAGCCCAGTTGCTCGGCCAGCGCGAGGATGTCTCGCGCATGAAAGGTGTTGGCCGGATCGGGCGACACGTCCTTGGGCCGGTCCGCGCCGTTCTCGAACGGCCGCTCGATGTACGCCGTGCGCAGGCCGCAGCCGCGTGCCGCCGTCAGGTCGTCCTGGTGCGCCGCCACCAGCAGCACCTGGCCGGGCGACACCGCAAACACGCCGGCCGCGCCCAGGTACACGCGCGGATCGGGCTTGTAGGCCTTGAACACTTCCGCCGAAAGAACGCAGTCCCAGGGCAGCCCCGCGCGCTTGGCCATTTCGGTCAGCAGGCCGATGTTGCCGTTGGACAGGGTGCAGATGGTGTACTTGCTCTTCAGGCGCGTAAGGCCCTCGACCGCATCGGGCCACGCCGGCAGTCGGTGCCAGGCAGTGTTGAGCTCACGCCGGCCGTCGCGGTCGAGCTTGTCGTCCAGGCTGAATTCGCGCAGCACCTCGTCGAGGATATGCAGGTGCAACTCGTCCACCAGGGTAAAGCCGCCCTCGCCCGCGGCCAGGCGGTCCATCACCGCGCGCATGGCCGGCTTGTAGCCGGCGCGCCAGGCCAGCGCGAAGGCGCTGCCGTCCACACCGGGCAGCATGCGCTCCACCTCGGCGCGAATGCCGCCGTGCCAGTCGACCACCGTGCCGAAGATGTCGAAGGCCAGCACCTTCAGCTCGATGGACTCGTCCAGTTGCGCCACCGCTCGCCTTCCCTCTTGCCTGTTCTCGAATTCAGTCAGCGCTTGAGCTGGCTGGCCTCGCGCGCCAGTTCGGTCACGCGCGCCCAGTCGCCCGCCTGCACCGCATCGTTGGGCACGATCCACGAGCCGCCCACGCAAGCCACGTTCGACAGCGAGAGGAATTCATGTGCGTTCCCCGCATGAATGCCGCCCGTGGGACAGAAAGTAACGTCGCCGAACGGCCCCTGCCACGCCTTGAGCATGGCCACGCCGCCGGCCTGCAAGGCCGGGAAGAACTTGAGCTCGGTCAGGCCGTCTTCCTGCGCCATCATGATTTCGCTGCCCGTGGCCACGCCCGGCAGCAGCGGCAGGCCGATGTCGTGGCAGGCCTTGCCCACGGCGCGGGTGTAGCCGGGGCTCACGCCGAAGCGCGCACCCGCCAATGCGGCGGCCTGCGCATCGGCGGCGCTGCGGATGGTGCCGGCGCCGGCCACGGCATCGGGTACTTCCTTGGCGATGGCCTCGATGCACTGCAGCGCCTGCGGCGTGCGCAGCGTCACTTCCAGCATGCGGATGCCGCCGGCCACCAGGGCCCGTGCCAGGGGCACGGCATGGGCCACGTCGTGCAGCACGATCACGGGGACGACCGGCGCGTCGCGCATCACGTCCAGCGCGGTGAGTTTTTCTTTCATGTTCAGCACTCCACAGACATTTCGATAAGAGGAATGAGCGCGGTCACAGCCAGGTGCAGGCGCCCTCTTCCGCGGTCAGCGCATTGCGGCGCATGCCCGCAAACAGCTCGCGGCCCAGGCCGTGGCCGTCGGCCATGCGTTGCTCGTCGGTCACGGTGGCGTTCTCGCGCGCGTCCCATTCGTCTTGCGGCACCAGCACGGCCAGCGTGCCGGCATTCGCGTCCAGACGGATCAGGTCGCCGTCGCGCACCTTGGCGATGGGGCCGCCCGCCGCGCCTTCGGGCGACACGTGAATGGCCGCGGGAACCTTGCCCGAGGCGCCGCTCATGCGGCCGTCGGTGACCAGCGCCACCTTGAAGCCCTTGCCCTGCAGCACCGCCAGCGGCGGCGTGAGCTTGTGCAGCTCGGGCATGCCGTTGGCCTGCGGGCCCTGCCAGCGCACCACGCAGATCACGTCGCGGTCGAGTTCGCCCGCGGTGAAGGCCTTCTGCAGCGCGGCCTGCGAGTCGAACACGCGGGCCGGCGCCTCCACCACATGGCGGTCGTCGGGAATGGACGACACCTTGATCACGCTGCGACCCAGGTTGCCCTCCAGCAGCTTGAGTCCGCCCGTGGGGCTGAACGGGTTGGATGCAGGACGCGCAACCGCCTCGTCCTTCGAAGGTGCGGCCGGCACCCAGTGCAGCTTGTCGCCCTCCACCGTCGGCACATTGGCGAACTCGGCCATGCCGCCCGCGCGCACCGTGGCCACGTCGCCGTGCATGAGGCCCGCGCCCACCAGTTCGCCGATGACGAAGCCCGGGCCGCCGGCTTGCTGGAAGGCGTTCACGTCGGCGCTGCCGTTGGGATACACGCGGGTGAGCAGCGGCACCACCTCGGACAGTTGGGCGAAGTCGTTCCAGTCGATGAGGATGCCGGCGGCGCGCGCCACCGCCACCCAGTGGATCAGGTGATTGGTGGAGCCGCCCGTGGCCAGCAGCGCGCACATGGCGTTGACGATGGCCCGTTCGTCCACCATTTCGCCAATGGGCGGCACGGCGTAGGGCTGCGTCCCCGCCTGGCCCAGCACCGTTCGCACGGCCTCGCGCGTGAGGTGCTCGCGCATGCCGTCGTGCGGCTGGATGAAGGCCGCGCCGGGCACGTGCAGGCCCATGGCTTCCAGCAGCATCTGGTTGCTGTTGGCGGTGCCGTAGAAGGTGCAGGTGCCCTGGTCGTGGTAGGCCTGCATCTCGGCGTCCAGCAGGCCCTGGCGGCCCACCAGGCCCTGGGCCGCCTGCTCGCGCACCTTGGCCTTGGCGCTGTTGGACAGGCCCGAGGGCATGGGCCCGGCCGGCACGAACACGGTGGGCAGGTGGCCGAAGTGCAAGGCGCCGATGAGCAGGCCCGGCACGATCTTGTCGCAGATGCCCAGGAGCAGCGCCGCGTCGAACATGTCGTGGGTAAGCGCCACGGCAGTGCCCATGGCGATCACGTCGCGGCTGAACAGGCTCAGCTCCATGCCGGGCTGGCCCTGGGTCACGCCGTCGCACATGGCCGGCACGCCGCCGGCCACCTGAGCGGTGGCGCCGAACTTGCGCGCCTCGCTCTTGATGATGTCGGGGTAGCCCTGGTAGGGCGCGTGCGCCGACAGCATGTCGTTGTAGGCCGTGACCACGCCGATGTTGGGCGCGCGCTCGGCCACGATGCGAAGCTTGTCGTTGGCCGGGACGCCCGCCACCGCATGGGCGACGTTGGCGCAGCCCATGCGGTCGGATCCGCGCTCGCGCTGGCGGATCTGGGCAACGCGCTGCAGGTAGGCGGAGCGCAGCGCATGGCTGCGCTCCCGGATGCGATCGGTGACATCGCGGAGGGTCTTGTGTGTGCTCATGGGGTTTGTGTCACTCGTGTCCCGGAATGCCGCGACTGCGCCGCGGCGCGGACGACCATGGTAGCAAGGTCATATGAATAAGCCCGGCGGTGCCGGGCTTATCCGTGTATGGCGCTGCGGGATCGAGCCGAGCGCCGGCGGGCAGCGACCTCAGTCGACCAGCCGCACCTCGACGCGACGCGCCTGCGCGGCGTTGCCGTTGCCGGTGGTGACTTCGGGCTTCTTGAGCTGAACCTGGCCAACGGGCGCACCCAGGCCGACCAGGACATCGCGCACCGTTTCCGCGCGGCGCTTGGCCAACTCGGCGTTCAGTGCGGGGTCGCCGCTGGTGTCGTGAAAGCCCGAGACCTGGGCCTTCTTGCCCGCGCCCACGCCCTGGATCACCTTGGCAAGCGCTTCGGCCGCGCCGGGTGCAATGTCGGCGCTGGCATAGGCAAAATAGAAATTCACCACGTCGCCATCGACACGGATGCTGGCCCCTTCGGGAATGACCACCGCAGTGGTTTGTGTGACGACGGCCTGATCGGGCGAGCCAGGAACCGGCGCCGTGCTCACCATCGACACGGTCGTCGGCGAAGGCGGCTGCCGTTCGGCCTTGGCGGTCGTTGCGCGCAAGGCCACGCCTATGACCAGCAGGATGATGAGGGCAATGATGCCTGCGGCGAGGCCCAGAATGAAATAGCTCTGATCGTCGTCTTCACGTGTGGTTGCCATCGGGCGAACTCCTGGTAGGGAATAGGGGCGGTCAATAATGGTGCGGTGAACCATGATCGCGAAATTGTAGGCGCCGGTTTGCCTCCCGCCGGCCTCGGCCCCCCCGGCCTCGATCCGATGCCCCGTCCGCTGCGCGATCCGCAGCCCATGCTCGATCGTGCCATCGAGGAATGGGGCGGCCACGAAGACCTGTGGATCTTCGGCTACGGCTCACTCATCTGGCGACCCGAGTTCGACTTCAGCGAGCGGCGCCCGGCGCACATCCACGGCTGGCACCGCGCGCTGAAGATGTGGAGCCGCGTGAACCGCGGCACGCCGCAATGCCCGGGGCTGGTGTTCGGCCTGCTCTCGGGCGGCAGTTGCCGGGGCATGGTGTTTCGCATCCCGGCCGCCGCGGGCCTGGAAACGCTGGGCCGCCTGTGGCTGCGCGAAATGCCCACCGGCGTGTACGACCCGCGCTGGCTGGACTGCACCACGCCGCACGGACGAGTGCGGGCCCTGGCCTTCACCCTGTCGCGCCGCAGCCCCAACTTCACCGGCGTGCTCACCGATGCGCGCTACCGCGAGATCTTCGCCCATGCCTGCGGTCGCTACGGCACTTCGCTCGAATACGCCCGCCAGACGCTGGAAGAACTTCAGCGCCACGGCATCCACGACGCGGCCCTCATGCGCCTGCTGCGGCTGGCCCGGGAAGAACTGTCGGAAGACGCCGATTGCCCCGGCCAGGGCGCTGGGCTATACCTGAATACACAAGAAATACAAGAACCCTCCCCCACCAACAACCAACAGGAGAACACATGAATCCACTTCGTATTGCAGCCCTGCCCCTGGTTCTTGCCTGCGCCGGCCTGCTGAGCGCCTGCGGCGGCATGTCCATGGGGTCGGGCCGGCCCGGCGCCACCGCCAGCCTGGTGCCGACCCAGGCCATGACGCCCAATGCCACCGTCGGCAACGTCACGTTCACCGCACTGGAGCACGGCGTGCGCGTGGCCGGCGAAGTCCGCGGCCTGCCGCCCAACACCGAGCACGGTTTCCACATCCACGAAAAGGGCGATTGCGGCGACAACGGCAACGCCTCGGGCGGACACTTCAACCCTTCCGGCGGCACGCACGGCAAGTACGGCGGCGCCGGCAGCCATGCGGGCGAGCTGCCCAGCCTGGTGGCCGATGCCGGCGGCGTGGCGCGCTTCAGCGTGGACGACCACGCGATCTCGCTCACGGCGGGCGCCCCCAACAACGTGATCGGCCGCGCCCTGGTGGTGCACCGCGACCGCGACGACTTCACCACCCAGCCGGCCGGCAACTCCGGCCCGCGCATCGCCTGCGCGGTGATCACTAAGAGCTGAGGCGGTTCAGCAGCAGCGCCTGCGCGCGGGCCAGGTCGGCCAGGGTGTCGATGTCGGTGAGGATGCCGGCATCCTGCACCGGCACGTCGACCACGCGGCCCGCCTCGCGCAGTGCGCGCAGCACGGGCGCCGCGCCCTGGGCGCCCGCAAGGGCTGCCAGCGCGGGTCCGCTGCCGCGGCCGAACCCCACCGGGTGGCCCCTCTGGTCCTGGTACACGGCCTGCGCCGCATCGGCGCCGTTCGACAGCGCCTGCGCCACTTGCAGCAAGGTGGCAGGCTGGATCAGCGGCAGGTCGGCCGGCAGGATGAGCCAGCCGGCTGCGTCGGGCGTGGCGCGCACGCCGGCACCGATCGAATCGCCCATGCCCGCATGCCCTGCGTCTTCCATGTGCCAGGGCAGGCCGCTGGCGCGCACCGCCTCCAGCGTGTGCTCGAGCACCGGCTTGTCCAGCAGCAGGGCCTTGAGCTTGGAGCCGCTGCCGCCCGAGGCGACGAAGCGCTCGCCGCGCCCGGAGGCCAGCACGATGACCGTGGGTGCGTTGACGGAAAGCGGGGTGTTGTCGCCTGGCATGGCGGCAGTATGGCGCGCCTTGCAAGACAATGGCGGCATGACCCTTAGCAACGAACAACTGGCGGCGCTGCGCAAGAGCTACGAGCGCGCCGAGCTCGACGAGGCGCGCAGCGAGGCCGACCCGCTGCGCCAGTTCGGGCGCTGGATGAACGAAGCCGTCGAGGCGCAGGTGCCCGAACCCAACGCCATGACGCTGGCCACCGTGGGGCCCGGCTCGCGGCCGTCGACCCGCATCGTGCTGATCAAGGGCTTCGACGAGCGCGGCATCGTCTGGTACACCAACTACCAGAGCCGCAAGGGCCGCGAGTTGGCGGGCAACCCCTGCGCCGCGCTGCAGTTTCACTGGGTCGAACTCGAGCGCGTTGTGCGTATCGAGGGCCGGGTCGAGCAGGTCGAAGCCGAACTGAGCGATGCGTATTTCGCCAGCCGTCCGCTCGATTCGCGCCTGGGTGCCTGGGCCAGCCCGCAAAGCCAGGTGATCAGCGGACGCGACGTGCTGGTGAAGAACGCCGCCGCCGCTGCTGCGAAGCACCTGCTGTCGCCGCCGCGCCCGCCGCATTGGGGCGGCTATCGGCTGGTGCCCGACACCTGGGAGTTCTGGCAAGGCCGCAAGAGCCGCCTGCACGACCGCCTGCGCTATCGGCTGGACGGCACACGGTGGGTGCGCGAGCGGCTGGCCCCCTGACTACTGCACGCTAAGGCTGCTTGCCTTCGCGAAAGAGGTCGTTGAGCACCTGGCCCGATGCAGCCTGGGCAAAGCCGTCGAACCGGCCCTGCTCCGACAGCGTGCGCGCGGCCTGAATGAAGCCGCCCCATGCAGAGCGCGCCAGCGCACCGCCCACGCTGACGCGCCGCACGCCCAGTGCCGCGATGTCCTTCAGGGTAAGCGGGCTGCTCGAGCCGACCAGAAGATTCACCGGCTTGGGAGCCACCGCGGCCACCACGGCGGAAATCTGTTCCGGCGTGCGGATGCCTGGCGCATAGAGGCAGTCGGCGCCGGCGTCGGCGTACGCCTTCAGGCGCTCGACCGTGCCGGCCAGGTCGTCGATGCCGTAGAGAAAATTCTCGGCCCGGCCCACGAGCAGCACTTCGCCGCCGGTCTCGTCGATGGCGCGGCGCGCCGCCTGCAGGCGCGCCAGCGACTCCTCCAGCGTCCTGATCGGCCTGGCCAAGTCGCCGCTCGCATCCTCGATGGAAATGCCCGCCACACCAGTCTCGATGGCCAGGCGCACGCTCTCGTGCACGCCCTGCGCATCGGGCGCATAGCCGCTTTCGAAGTCGGCGTTCACGGGCAGTTCGGTTGCCGCCACCAGATCGCGAAGATGCTCGAGCACTTCGTCGCGCGTGGCCGCACCGTCGGGCCTGCCGCGCGACCAGGCATAGCCCGAACTGGTGGAGGCCAGCGCCTTGAAGCCCAGGCCCTGCAGGTAGCGGGCGCTGCCCACGTCCCAGGGGTTGGGAATGATGAAGCAACCGGATGCATGCAGGGCCTTGAAGGCCTGCCGGCGCGCCGAGATGCTGCTGTTGGAAGGTCGGCTCATCGCATCACCTGACTGTGCGTTGTGGGGCGCCCTTTGTAGCACCGGCCTGCGACAGGCTCCTGCCAGCCGGCAGGCGGCGTGGCTAGTACAGGTGGGCAACCAGCGCCATCACCGCCGTCACCGTCACCAGGCCCAGCGCGGTGGACACGGCCACACTGGCTGTGACCAGTTCCTCGGCCGTGCGGTAGCGCTGCGAGAACAGGAACACGTTGGCGCCCATCGGCAGCGAAGCGGCCACGATCATCACGGCCAGCGGCAGGCCATGCACGCCCAGCAGCCAGCCGATGCCGGCCACCACGAGCGGGTGCAGGAAGTTCTTCACCACCGACTGGACCATGGCGCCGCGCCAGTGGGTGCCGATGGGCGTCTGGGCCAGCGTGATGCCCACCATCACCAGGGCCACGGGCCCGAAGGCCTGCCCCAGCAGCGCCAGGGGCTTGTCCACCCATTCGGGCATGGCCAGGCCGGTCTGCGCGAACAGCAGCCCCGCAATGATCGGGATGGGCACCGGATGGATGATGGCGTTGCGCACCGCCTTGAGCACGGTGCCGGCCATCGAATGGCGCGCCGTGCCGCTGCTGCGCGCATGCTCGTGCGCCACGGCCAGCTCCAGCACCACCGTGGCGCTGGTGAGCAGCACCACCGAGTGCAGCGAGATCAGGGTCAGCAGCACCACCATGCCGTCGCCGCCGTAGGCCAGGCCGATGAGCGGAATGCCGATCATCACGGTGTTGCTGTAGGTGTTGGCCAGGGCCAGCACCGCCGCCTGCCGGTTGAAGCCGCGCAGCACCATGGTCAGCGCGAACAGCAGGCCCGAACCGACGAAATAGGCCGACACGGCCTTGAAGCGCAGTTGCGCCACGTCCACCGTGCTCATCGCACGGAACAGCAGCGCCGGCGCCAGCAGCAGGAAGATGAGGTTCGACAGGTCCTTGACCGAGCCGGGCCGGATCCAGCCGCGCCGCCCGGCGAGGTAGCCCGCCGCGATCAGCAGCACCACCGGCAGCAGCGCGCCGGCAACCGAGGGGTTCAGCAGCACGCCGCTTCGCCCGCCTGTGGCCCGCCGCCGCGTCGCTGGGCGATGGACTGGGGGCGTCGGGCGGCTGGCGGGGACATGGGGTCGGGCTCCGGAAAGTGTTGCGAATGCGCTTGGGCAAGGATTGTCACGGCTTGACGCTCCACATGCCCCTGACTACATTAATAACCAACGAGTCATTAATCCAAATGCCCTCCCCTGGCTTCTTCAGCGACAAGCTTCGATCCGTGCGCGCGCCCAAGCGCGAGCGGCGCAAGGAGGCACGCCCCGGCGAACTGCTGGAAGCCGCACTCGACCTGTTCGTCGAGAAAGGCTTTGCCGCCACCCGATCGGAAGAAGTGGCCGCGCGTGCCGGCGTCTCCAAGGGCACGCTGTTCCTCTATTTTCCGAGCAAGGAAGAGCTGCTCAAGGCCGTGATCAGCGAGAACCTCGTGGGCCGCTTCGCCCAGTGGAACGAGCAGTTCAATTCCTTCGAGGGCAGTACGCCCGACATGCTGCGCTTTTGCATGCGCATCTGGTGGGAAAGCGTGGGCTCCACCAAGGTGGCGGGCATTACCAAGCTGATGCTCAGCGAAGGCAAGAACTTTCCCGACCTGGCCGCCTTCTATCAAAAAGAGTTCGTTGAACCTGCGCACGAACTGCTGCGCAAGATCCTTCGCCGCGGCATCGACCGCGGCGAATTCGCACCGGTGGATGTGGATCTCGCCATCTACACCGTCTTGGCCCCGATGGTCTTTCTCATGATCTGGCAACACTCCGCCTGCGTCGAAGGCAACTTCGATCCCGAAAAATATCTCGACCTCCAGACCGAGACGCTGCTCGGCGGCTTGGTGGCGCACAGAGGCAAGCCATGAAGCGCTGGATTCCGTGGACGGTCGCCGCGCTGGCGATCGCGCTGGTTGCGGGCGGCGCACTGCGCGCGGTGAAGGCGCGCAAGGCGCAGGCGGTGCAGGCCAGCCAGCCGGCTGCCGAAACCGTGGTGGCGCTGTTGCCGGCCGACGTGCTGCGCGTGAGCAGCATCGACATGACACAGACCCTGCCCATCTCCGGCACGTTGCGCGCGGTGGAATCGGCGGTGGTCAAGGCCAAGGTGGCCGGCGAGCTGCATGGCCTGGCGGTGCGCGAGGGCGATGCAGTCAAGGCCGGCCAGGTCATCGCCCGCATCGAGTCGGTCGAATACGAGTCGCGCGTTCGCCAGGCGCAGGAGCAGGCCGACTCCGCCGCCGCCCAGGCCGAGGTGATGCAGCGCAATTACGACAACAACAAGGCGCTGGTGGACCAGGGCTTCATCTCGCGCACTGCCCTGGACACCTCGCTGTCCAACCTCAACGCGGCACGCGCCACGCACCGCGCCGCCCTGGCCGGCGTGGACGTGGCTCGCAAGGCGCTCATCGACACGGTGGTGCGCAGCCCCATCGACGGCCATGTGGCCGCCCGCCTGGTGCAGCCCGGCGAACGCGTGGCGGTGGACGCCAAGCTGGTGGAGGTGG
>JAFECZ010000689.1 GCA_018241905.1 Pseudomonadota bacterium | reverse complement strand
CACGCGCTCTTCTTCGCCTTCGCTGTAGGCCACGCGCTTCTTCGGGGCGCGGCGGGCCGCGTCGAAGATCGGCTTCATGGTGGTGCCCGAGGCGTAGACGAAGCTTTGCAGCTTGTCGCGGTAGGCATCCATGTCCTT
This sequence comes from Pseudomonadota bacterium, assembly GCA_018241905.1. Taxonomy (GTDB): domain Bacteria; phylum Pseudomonadota; class Gammaproteobacteria; order Burkholderiales; family Burkholderiaceae_C; genus Variovorax. The sequence continues at coordinate 2,023 of JAFECZ010000689.1, read as the reverse complement.
GATCGGGCGAAGGGCCACGCCGCTGTCGGCCGCGGCCTGGGCCACTGCCGGCGCGATCTTGATCATCAGGCGCGGATCGAAGGGCTTGGGAATCAGGTAGTCGGGCCCGAAGCTGAGCTTCTCGCCAGAGTAGGCGGCGGCCACGCGCTCGCTCTGTTCGGCCTGCGCCAGGTCGGCAATGGCGTGCACAGCGGCGATTTCCATCTCGTCCGTGATGGTGGTGGCGCCCGAATCGAGCGCGCCACGGAAGATGTAGGGGAAGCACAGGACGTTGTTGACCTGGTTCGGGTAGTCGGTGCGGCCGGTGGCCATCACCACGTCGTCGCGCACGGCGCGGGCGTCTTCCGGCGTGATTTCCGGGTTGGGGTTGGCCAGGGCGAAGATCACCGGCCTGGCCGCCATCTTGGCGACCATTTCCGGCTTGAGCACGCCGCCCGCCGACAGGCCCAGGAACACGTCCGCGCCTTCGATGACTTCGCCCAGCTTGCGCGCCGAGGTCTTCTGCGCGAACTTGGCCTTGTCCTCGTCCATCAGCTCGGTGCGGCCCTCATAGACGACGCCGGCCAGGTCGGTGACGAACACGTTCTCGCGCTTGAGGCCCACCTTGAGCAGCAGGTTCAGGCAGGCCAGCGCCGCGGCGCCCGCGCCCGAGGCCACCAGCTTGACTTCGGCGATGTCCTTGCCCACCACCTTCAGGGCGTTGAGCATGCCGGCCACCACGGTGATGGCGGTGCCATGCTGGTCGTCGTGGAACACCGGGATCTTCATGCGCTTGCGCAGCTCGCGCTCCACGTAGAAGCAGTCCGGGGCCTTGATGTCTTCCAGGTTGATGGCGCCGAAGGTGGGCTCCAGCGCGGCGATCACCTCGACCAGCTTGGCCGGGTCCTTCTCGTCGATCTCGATGTCGAACACATCCACACCGGCGAACTTCTTGAACAGAACGCCCTTGCCTTCCATCACCGGCTTGGAGGCCAGCGCGCCGATGTCGCCCAGGCCCAGCACCGCGGTGCCGTTGCTGATGACGGCCACCAGGTTGCCGCGCGAGGTGTACTTGAAGGCGTTGACCGGGTCCTTGACGATTTCTTCGCAAGGTGCTGCCACGCCGGGGGAATAGGCCAGCGCCAGGTCGCGCTGGTTGAGCACCTGCTTGGTTGCCGCAATGGCGATCTTTCCGGGGGTGGGGTGCTCGTGATACTCCAGCGCTGCTCGGCGCAGTTGGGCGCGTTTATCTTCGGCGCTCATTGCCGGGTTGCTGGGGGACGTGGTTTCGGACATGGATGTGTTGACTCCTGCTGCCGCGGTTGCAGGTCCAGCCCCGCGGCATCGTTATAGGGGGCGCCGATTGTAGACCTCGCCAGCGCCCGCACGGGAGGTGGCCTCAACTCACCGCACTAAGGCGCTATGGCAAACTGCCCCGCACAGCGGGGACCGTCCAAATCGAGGAGACAAGCGCATGGCGCTGATGGATTTCATCAAGAAGCAGTTCATCGACATCATCCAGTGGACCGAGACCGGCGACGGCACGCTGGCCTGGCGCTTCCCGATGCAGGGCATGGAAATCCAGAGCGGCGCCTCGCTTACGGTGCGCGAATCGCAGGTGGCGCTGTTCGTCAACGAAGGCCAGGTGGCCGACGTCTTCGGGCCGGGCATGTACAAGCTCACCACGCAGACGCTGCCGCTTCTCACGTACCTGAAGAACTGGGACAAGCTCTTCCAGTCCCCTTTCAAGAGCGACGTCTACTTCTTCAGCACGCGCCAGCAGGTGGACCAGAAGTGGGGCACGCCCCAGCCCATCAGCATCCGCGACAAGGACTTCGGCGCCGTGCGGCTGCGCGCCTTCGGCAACTACGCCTACCGCGTGGGCGATGCGAAGAAGTTCCACACCGAGATCGCCGGCACGCGCGACATCTGTTCCGTGCAGGACCTCGATGGCCAACTGCGCGGCCTGGTGCTGCAGAACTTCAGCAGCGCCTTTGCCGCGAGCGGCGTTCCCTTCCTGGACCTGGCGGCCAACCAGAACCAG
>JAFECZ010000688.1 GCA_018241905.1 Pseudomonadota bacterium | reverse complement strand
CGCCTCACCGAAAGGGAAATCGACGCCTACCGGCATCCGCTGGTGCGCTTCGTCGGCCTGGACAGCTACGAGGCCGCAGGCGGTGGCGTGCGCCGCGACCTGTTCGCGGATGACGATGCAGGCGTGTACCTGTCTGATGCCGTGCTGCTGGAGCGGCTGGCGCAAGACAAGCTGGCAGGCATCGCCGCCGAAGTGAAGGCCGAAGGCTGGGCGTGGGTGGATGCCACCCCCGCCGTGACCCATGCCGACCTGCACGCCTTCCAGCGTGCGCCAAGGGAGCGGCGCGAACCGACCAAGCGCGAAGCACAGCGCATCGAAAAGCTGCAAACCAAGGTGCAGGCCATTGGCGAAGCCCTCGATGATGCGCTGGACGCCGAGGACGAGGACAAGGCCGACGCGCTGCAAGAGGAAGGCGAAGCCCTGGGCGAGCAGTTGCAGGCGCTGGAAGATAGCTTGCAGGGCTACAGCCCAGCCACACGCGCCGCGGCCGGTGCCATCGTCACCATCGACCGCAACGGGCAGGCCGTGATTCATCGCGGGCTGATGCGCGAGGCCGAGGCCAAGGCGCTGCGCACTCTGGAACGGTTGCGCCAAGGTTTCAGCGGCGAGGATACCGAGAACGACGGCGAAGGCGAAAACGCAGACGAGACGCAAGCCAGCGCCATGTCTGACCGGCTCGCGCAGCGGTTGAGCGCCCACCGCACCGCCGCGCTGCAAATCGAAGCCGCCCGGCATCCGCAAGTCGCACTGGCCGCGCTGGTGCATGGCATGGTGCAGAAGGTCTTGCAGCCCGACGCCTACGGCGACAACCTGCCGCTGGGCGTGCGCCTCACCGTGCAAGACCGGCTGGCAGGCATGGCCCCGGATTGGCCGGAATCGCCCGCCGCCGTGGCGCTGCGCGAACTGCAACAGGTGGTGGGCGTTGCCTTGCCGCAGGACAGCGCCGAACTGTTCGCCGCGCTGCTGGCGAAGTCGCAAGACGAACTGGTGCGGCTGCTGGCCGTGTGCGTGGCCTCCACGGTTGACGTCGTGACGCTTCGTGCCACGCCGCACCAGCCCGGCGAGGAACTGGCGCAGGCCGTGGGCCTCGACATGGCCGCATGGTGGCAGCCGAGCGCGGAAGGCTACTTCAAACACATTCCCAAGGCCGCGATCCTGCAAGCCGTGGGCGAGTACGCGCCCGAGCAGGTTTCCCGGCTGGCGAAGTTGAAGAAGGCCGACATTGCCAGCGAAGCCGAGCGGCTGACGAACGGCACCGGCTGGATGCCTGCCATCTTCAAGGCCGAGACGCCGCAAGCCACGCAGGAGGAAATGCAGGCGCAGCACGACGCCCCGGAGGAAGCCGAGGCAATGGCGGATGAACCCGCCGTGACGCTGGCCGCTTGACCCGCGCAGACAGAAAGCGCCCCGGCCTCGACCGGGGCGCTTCGCTTGAAGGAGAACGCCCCATGACCCGCAGCACCAGCCGCCCACGCATGGCGGCGATCTACGCGCCCGGCACGGTACGCGTCCGCCGCTGGCACGGCGAAGGCGACGTACGCGGCTACCGCCCACCCTCGGGCTGGTCAGCCCGCGCCGACCTTACCGACATTCACCCCATCACGGGCCGCGCCTTGCCGCATGCCGTGTGGTGGCTCATCGAGACGAAGGAATAACCGCGATCAGCACCGCGCCCAGGCCGTTCCGCCCTGGGCGCGGTGAACAGCAAAAACCGGGCGCCGCAGTGGCCGCGCCCGGTGTTCAAGGCCAACAGCCGAATCAGAACGCCGCCGCCTTCGCGTACCAATGCTCAGCGGATATGCACAGCATCATTTAATATAGTCTCCTAGACTATATTAACTACCTATCATGTCCCACCTCACCCGCCAGAAAGACAAGCTGATCGCCCGCGTGCGCCGCATCAAAGGGCAAATGGAAGGTATTGAACGCGCCTTGGAAGCTAAGTCCGCTTGCGTCGAAGTTCTGCGCCAGATCGCATCCGTGCGTGGCGCGGTCAGCGGCTTGACCGCCGAAGTGATGGAAGACCATCTGCGCAAACACGTCCTGGCCGTTCCGACCGACAAGGAGCGGCAACAGGGCGGCGAGGAAATGATCGAGGTCATCCGGGCTTACATGAAATAAGCCTGCCGCCTTCCAGCGGCTTCGCAGAACACACAACAACAGG
>JAFECZ010000687.1 GCA_018241905.1 Pseudomonadota bacterium | reverse complement strand
AACGAGGTCAGGGCCTGCTTGGGCAGCAGGTATTGCGGGAGGACGGAAAGGCGATCGGAGGGCAAAAGCAAGAGGCCTGGCGGGACAGCGGCAGGAGAACCGGGGTGCGCGATTCTAGCCAGCACCCGGGCGCCGGCCTGTGAGCGTTTCTCCCCGGCCCGGCCTGCGCCTACTCGGCCTTGATATTGGCCGCCTTGATCACCTGCGCCCACTTCTCGACCTCCGCCTTCTGGAAGGCGGCGATCTGCGCGGTGCTCATGTCGGCCGGCTGCATGCCGAAGGACTTGAGCTTGTCCTGCATTTCCGGCTCGGCCAGGATCTTGCGGATCTCGGCGTGCAGGAGCTCGATGATGGGGGCGGGCGTGCCCGCCGGCACGAACACGGCCTGCCACGACAGCACCGAATAGTCCTGCAGCCCCTTGATGCCAGACTCGGCCACGGTGGGCACGTCGGGCAGCGAATCGATCCGCTTGGGCGAGGTCACGGCAATGGCGCGCAGCTTGCCGCTCTGGATGTGCGGGGCGGCCACCACGGTGGTGTCGAACATCATGTCGACCTGGCCGCCGATCACGTCCTGAATGGCCGGGCCGCTGCCCTTGTAGGGCACGTGGTTGAACTTCACGCCGGACTTGTAGGCCAGCAGCTCCAGCGACAGGTGCTGCGAGGTGCCGATGCCTGCCGAAGCCGAGGCCAGGCCGCCCGGCTTGGCCTTGCTGGCCTCCACCACGTCCTTGAGCGTCTTGTAGGGGCTGCTGGCCGGCACCACCAGCACGGTGGGGTTGGTGCCGATCAGCGTCACCGGCGAGAAGGACTTGATCGGGTCGTAGCCGATCCTGGGATAAAGGCTCACGTTGATGGCGTGCGAGCTCACCGTGCCGCCCAGCAGCATGTAGCCGTCGGGGGCCGCGCGCGAGGCGATTTCGGAGCCGACGCTGCCGCCGGCGCCGCCGCGGTTGTCCACCACCACCGTGGTGCCGAGCACGGGGCCCAGCTTGGCACCGATGAGCCGGCCCAGCACGTCGGTGGTGCCGCCGGCGGGGAAGGGCACCATGTAGGTGATGGTCTTGCCAGTCGGCCAGCTGCCCTGCTGCGCAAGGGCGGGCAGGCCCGTGGCGGCGAGGGCGGCAGCGGCCACGGTGCGGTGGACGAAGGTTCGGCGTTGCATGCTCATGTCTCCTGGGATGGTTTTCTACTGTTCAACAAGCGGAATCGGGCGGGCTTCAGGGCATGTACTGCCCGCCGTTCACTTCGAGGATCTGCCCGGTGACGTAGCCCGAGAGCTGCGCCGAGGCCAGGTACAGGAAGGCGCCCACGCATTCGTCGGGCTCGCCGATGCGGCCCATGGGAATCGTGCCGCGGAAGGACTCCAGCATCTGCGGCGTGGAGAAGCGGTCGTGAAAGGGTGTCCGGATCACGCCGGGCGCCACCGCGTTCACGCGGATGTTTTCCAGCGCGAGCTCCTTGGCCAGGCCGCGCGTGGCGGTGCTGACGAAGCCCTTGGCGCCGGCGTACAGGTAGGCGCCCGGGCCGCCGCCGTGGCGCGCAGCCACCGAGCTCACGTTGATGATGCTGCCGCCGCGGCCCGCGGCGCGCATCAGCGGCACCACCTCGCGGCAAAAGGCCAGCACCGAGCGCGCATTGAGATGCAGCACCTCGTCGAACAGCGCGTCGGACATGTCGGCAATGGGCACGCGCTGCACCAGGCCGCCGGCGTTGTTCACCAGCACGTCGATGCTGCCCAGCACCTGCTGCGCCTGCTGCACCGCCTGCTGGATGGCACCCGTGTCGCGCACGTCGGCCTGCAAGGCAAAGGCCTTGCCGCCTGCGGCCGTGATGGCGTCGACCACGTCCCTGGCCGGACCGGCCGAGCTGTTGTAGTGCACCGCCACGTGCATGCCGCGTGCCGCGAAGGCCTTGGCCACGGCGGCGCCGATGCCGGTGCTCGCGCCTGTGACGAGCGCGGTCTTTCCGTTGAGGTCTTCCATGTGCGTATTCCTTTCGGGTGAGCCGCCGCTGCCGGCGCGCGCGGCGAGCGAGGCGGTTGGGTCAGGATGTCTTCAGGTCACGGGCGCCGGGTTGAAAAGTACCAGCGCGTTGTGAAGCTTCCAATGCTCGGCCCAGGTCTTCTTGCGGCCGCTGGCCACGTCGAGCATCAGGCGGAACA
>JAFECZ010000686.1 GCA_018241905.1 Pseudomonadota bacterium | reverse complement strand
GTGCTCACCCGCTCGCCGCAGAACTCGGTGCTGTTTCCCAGCCTGTCGGTGAAGGGATCGCCCCAGGCCATCCGCGTGATCCGGCCGCTGGCGGCCAACCGCACCCTCGTCGAGGCCTGGGCCTTCCGGGCCGAGGGTGCGCCCGAATTACTTTTCGAGCGGGCCTTGAGCTACAACCGCCTGGTCTTCTCGCCCATGTCGGTGGTCGCGCACGACGACGTGCACCTGTTCGAGAGCATGCAAAAGGGCCTGCGCGCCGAGGGCAACGAGTGGGTGAGCCTGCACCGCGACCACCGCCCGGGCGACGCCGAGGCGGCGCCGCAGGACGTCAATGGCACCAGTGAACTGCTGATGCGCAACCAGTTCCGGGCCTGGGCCGAGTTCATGACCTTGCGCATGGGAGCCTCGTCATGACCGGCGACGTGCCACGCGATCCGCTGCTGCGCGAAACGGCCTTGTGCGACTTTGTCGCGCAGGAGGCCGCGCTCCTGGACGAAGGCCGGTACGAGCAATGGCTCGACCTGTTCTCCGAGGACGGCCGCTACTGGGTGCCGCTGATGGGGCGCTTCCAGGAAGACGCGCATTCGCACAACTCCATTGCCTACGAAGACCGCCTGCTGCTGCAGCTGCGCATCCAGCGCCTGCGCGATTCGCGCGCCCATTCGCAGCATCCGCCCAGCCGCTGCCAGCACGTGCTGCAGATCTCTCGGGTGGAAAGCGTGGACGAGGCAGCCGGCACTGCGGTTCTGCGCACGCCCTTCCTGTACATCGAGGCGCGCGGCGAAGAGCAGCTGATGCTGGCCGGCAGCTACCGCCACCTGCTGGTGCGTACGCCGGGCGGCCTGCGCATGCAGCAAAAGCGCGTCGACCTGCTGGGGGCGGAGCGTGCGCTGCCGGCGGTCCAACTGTTCATCTGATCTGCCTTTCTTTTTTCAGCCATCGAAACCCAACCCATCGAGGAGCCCGTGATGAAGAAGAGCTTTGTGCGCCAATCCCTGACCCGCTGTGCGGTCGCCCTGGCCGTGATGGCCGCCACCGCATCCGCCGCGTTGGCGGCGGACCTCAAGGTCGGGCTGAGCGTGTCGCTCTCCGGGCCCAATTCGTCGCTGGGCGTGCCGTATTCCAAGGGCATGGCGGCAGCGCAGTCCTACAAGGGCGAGGTCAACGGCCGCAAGGTGCAGCTCATCGTGCTGGACGACGGCAGCGACCCCACCACGGCCGGGCGCAACGCCCGCAAGCTGGTGGAGGAAGACAAGGTGGACGTGCTCATGGGCACCTCCGGCGTGCCGGCCGCCATTGCCATGTCGCAGGTGGCCAAGGAAAGCAAGACGCCGCTGATCGGCCTGACGCCCATCGCACTGAACCCGGCCGACAACTCGTGGGTGGTGACGGTGGCGCAGCCCACGCAGCTGATGGTGGACGCGGTGGTGGAGCGCATGAAGCGCAACAACGTCAAGACCGTGGGCTACATCGGCTTTTCCGACGCCTGGGGCGACCTGGTGTGGGAGGCGCTGAACAAGGCCGCGGCCAAGGCCGACATCAAGGTGGTGAGCAACGAGCGCTATGCGCGCGCCGACGCATCGGTCACCGGCCAGGTGCTCAAGATCGTGGCGCTCAAGCCCGACGCGGTGATGACTGGCGGCGCGGGCACGCCGGGCGCGCTGCCTTTCCTGGCCTTGCAGGAGCGCGGCTACAAGGGCCAGATCTACGGCCAGCATGGCCTGATCAACCCCGACTTCGTGCGCGTGGCAGGTAGCTCGGGGCAGGGTGCGCTGATGCCCACCGGCCCCATCATCGTGGCCGAGCAACTGCCGGCCGACTACCCCACCAAGAAGATCGGCCTGGACTTCCGCACGGCCTTCCAGAAGGTCAACGGCGCACCTACCTCGGACGCTTTTTCTGCCTATTCGTTCGACGGCTGGATGGTGTTTGCCGATGCCGCCGCGCGCGCCAAGGGCGAGCCCGGCACGGCGGAATTCCGCAGCTCGCTGCGCGACGCCATCTTCAGCACCAAGGAAGTGGTGGGCACGCATGGCGTCTACACCTTCAAGCCGGGCGACCTGTACGGCGTGGACGAGCGCGCCCGCGTGATCGTCAAGCTCGACAACGGCCAATGGAAGCTCGCGCCCTGAAATGAAGCCCCCCGGCTTTTCACTTCGCTTCGCTGCGTGTAATTCGCCACCCCCCGAGGGG
>JAFECZ010000685.1 GCA_018241905.1 Pseudomonadota bacterium | reverse complement strand
AAGGCCCCCGGCACGCACCGCCCGCCGACGCAGCGCCCCAACGTACGCACCGCCCACCGACGCAGCGCCCCCCAACGTACGCAGTGCCCAAACGTACAAACGCCGCGCCCATGCAAACGCAGACGCCCCCTCAGAACCCCAGACTCTCCAACAGATCGTCCACTTGCGACTGATCCGACACCGCGTCAGGCGCACCGGGATTGATCTGCGGCCCGTTGAGCATGTTGTTCGTGCTCAGTTCCTGGCGCTTCTCGGGCGGCGAATTGTCGATCAGCACCTGCAGCAGCTGCGTCTCGACGTCGTTCACCACCTCCATCATCTTCTTGATGACCTGCCCCGTCAGATCCTGAAAGTCCTGCGCCATCAGGATCTCCATGAGCTGCGCATTGATGGCCTCGGCAGTTGGCGGCACGTCGCGCAGAAAGCTGCGCGTGTCCAGCACCAGCTCGCGCGCGTCGTTCAGCTCGATGGGGTTGGCAAACCACTCGTCCCAGCGGGCATTGAGCGCGCCGGCGCCAGTGGCCAGCTTCTCCTGCAGCGGTTGCGCCAGGTCGATGGCATTGAGCGCCCGGTGCGCCGCCCGCTCCGTCGTGGCCGCCACGTAGCTCAGGCGGTCGCGCGCATCCGGAATGGCCTGCGCCGCCCGCTCGACCTGCTTGTCCAGGCCCAGCTCGCGCAGGCCCTCGCGCAGCTGGCGCGTCAGCTGGCCGATGCGCCCCAGCAATGCCTCGGTGGAGTTGCCCTGCTCCGCGGCCTCGGGCATAGGCTGCGCCGTCATCTCAGGCGCCCTCTTTCGCCAGCTTCTCGAAGATCTTGGTGATCTTCTCTTCCAGCGTGGCGGCGGTGAAGGGCTTGACCACATAGCCGTTGGCGCCGGCCTGCGCCGCGGCAATGATGTTCTCCTTCTTGGCCTCGGCCGTGACCATCAGCACCGGCAGCTTGCCCAGCGCCGGGTCGGCGCGAATGGTCTTGAGCATGGTCAGCCCGTCCATGTTGGGCATGTTCCAGTCCGACACCACGAAGCCGAAGTCGCCGCCGCGCAGCTTCTCGTAGCCGGCCGCGCCGTCTTCCGCCTCGTCGACGTTGTGGAAGTCCAGCTCCTTCAACAGGTTGCGCACGATGCGCCGCATGGTCGGGAAGTCATCCACGACCAGGATCTTGATGCTCTTGTCCATCAGGGTTGCTCCAACAAAATCACTCTTTTTTGAAAACTCAGACTCGATTCACCCGCTCGCCGAAGCTGCTTCGCAGGTGGGCCAGAACGCGCCGGCTCATCTCGTGCAGCGGCGCCACCTCGTGCGCCGCGCCCAGCGCAACGGCTTCGCGCGGCATGCCGAAGACCACGCAGCTCGCCTCGTCCTGTGCCAGGGTGTAGGCACCGGCCTGCTTCATGCGCAGCAACCCCTCGGCGCCGTCCTTGCCCATGCCGGTCAGGATCACGCCGATGGCATTGCGCCCGGCATGCCGGGCCACGGAGTCGAACAACACGTCGATGGACGGGCGATGCCGGTTCACCGGCGGCTCCTGGTCCAGGTGGGCCACGTAGTTGGCGCCGCTGCGCGCCAGCGACAGATGAAAACCGCCGGGCGCGATGTAGGCATGGCCCGGCAGCACCCGCTCGCCGTGCTCGGCTTCCTTCACCGTGATGCGGCACAGGCCGTCCAGGCGCTGCGCGAAGGACTTGGTAAAGCCCGGCGGCATGTGCTGGGCGATCATCACCGCGGGGCTATCGGAGGGCAGCGGCTGCAGCACGTCGCGAATGGCCTCTGTGCCGCCGGTGGAGGCACCGATGATGATGAGCTTCTCGGTGCTCAGCAGCGGGCTGCGCAGCGGCGCCTCGCCCTGCACTGCGCCAGCCGTCTTTGCCGCGGCGTTGCTGCGCCGCGAAGGCAGCAGGCGCGCGGCCGACGCGGCGCGGATCTTGGTGGCGATCAGCTCGGTGTAGTTCAGCAGTCCGTCGCGCACGCCCAGCTTGGGCTTGGTCACGAAGTCCACCGCGCCAAGCTCCAGCGCAGTCAGCGCGATCTCCGAGCCGCGCTCGGTGAGCGAGGAAACCATCAGCACCGGCATGGGCCGCAGGCGCATGAGCTTCTCGAGGAACTCCAGCCCGTCCATGCGCGGCATTTCCACGTCCAGCGTGAGCACGTCGGGGTTGGTGGCCTTGATCATCTCGCGCGCCACCAGCGGGTCGGCCGCCGTGCC
>JAFECZ010000684.1 GCA_018241905.1 Pseudomonadota bacterium | reverse complement strand
CGCCAGCAGCAGCCAGGGCGCCCAGCGTTCCATTTGCCTGTTGTCGTATTTCATGGGGCAGGCACCGCACTGCTGCGCACGGCGCCGATGTGGCCGCGCAGCTCGTGCACGATGTCGGAGAACGCCCTGGTGTAGGTCAGCTCCAGCTCGCGCGGGCGCGGCAGCTCGATGTCGCGGCGCACCACGAAGCGCCCCGGGCTCCCGCTCATCACGTACACCGTGTCGGCCAGGAAGACCGACTCGCGCAGGTCGTGCGTGACCAGGATGACGTTGAAGCGCTGCTCGGCCCACAGGTCGCGCAGGATGCACCACAGCTCCTCGCGGGTGAAGGCGTCGAGCGCGCCGAAGGGCTCGTCCAGCAGCAGCATCTTGGGCTCGTGGATGAGCGCGCGGCAGATGCTCGCGCGCTGCTGCATGCCGCCCGAGAGCTGCCACGGAAACTTGTCCTCGTAGCCGCCCAGGCCCACCTTCTGCAAGAGGTGCCGGGCGCGTTCCTCGTATTCCTTGCGCCTTTGCCTGAAGCTGGCGCGGTAAGGCTCCACGATCTCCAGCGGCAGCATCACGTTGTCGACCGTGGTGCGCCAGGGCAGCAGCGAGGGCGCCTGGAAGGCCATGCCCGAGATCTTAAGCGGCCCGGTCACGCGCTGGCCGTCGATCAGTATCCGGCCCATCGAGGGCATCTTCAGGCCCGTGGCCAGCTTCATGAACGTGGACTTGCCGCAGCCCGAGGGCCCGACGATGGCGATGAACTCGCCCTGCCGCACCTTCAGGTCGATGGCCTCCACCGCGAACTGGTTCGCCCGCAGCAACGCCTCGTTGTAGGCGAGCCAGACATCCTGGAAGTCGACGAAGTGCGCGGCGCCGTGCGAAGCAGCGGCGTCCATCACTTCTTCGCGAGCACGGTGCCGAGTTCGCTGGCCGGCGGCAGCAGGGCCGAGGTCCACACCGCGTCGGGGTTCACGCGTGACTTGGTGCCGAAGGCGTCAGACACCTGCGAGGCCATCAGCGACAAGCGGCCGGGGTTTACCGCGCCGAAGCCCTCGGCGCGTGCGTCGGGGCTGTTGATGACGGTGTCGATGGCCAGCTTCAGCCGCCGCGTTTCGAGCGCCGTGTCGATGATGCCGTCGCGCGCCTTCACCGTCTCGATGCCCGCGGCCGGATTGGCCAGCACTTCCTTGGTGCCCTTGGTGAAGGCCGAGAGGAAGGCCTTGACCGCCTCGGGCTTTTCCTTGATGAACTTGGGCGAGGCGATGATGACGTTGCCGTACAGCTTCACGCCGTAGTCGGGGTACTGCAGCACCACGATGTCGCTGGCCTTGACGCCGCGCGCCTCCAGGTTGAGCAAGCCGGTGATGGCGTCGATGTCGCCGCGCGCGAGCATGGTCTCGCGCAGCGTCGGGTCCATGGCGGTCCAGTTCACGCTGCCGATGTTGTTGGCCTTGGCGAAGATCGGAAATGCGCGCCGGCCGGCATCGAACACCGGTGCGCCCATCTTCTTGCCGGTGAGATCGCCCGGCTTGGCGATGCCGCTCTTCTTGAGCGCCATGACCGAGGCGGGCGTGTTGTTGTAGACCATCATCACGGCCACCGGCTTGTTCGGTGCGTCCGGGTTGTTGGCGTGGAACTCCATCAGCGCGGCCAGGTCGGCAAAGCCCATGTCATAGGCGCCCGAGGCCACGCGCGTCACGGTGCCACCCGAGCCGCTGCCGGCGTCGATGCTCACGTCCAGCCCGGCGGCCTTGAAGTAGCCCTTGGCGGCCGGCAGCAGGAACAGCGCGGCCGGGCCCTCGAAGCGCCAGTCGAGCTGGAACCTGATCGGAGTCTGGGCATGGGCCGGGGCCAGCCCGAAGGAAAGGGCGGAGGCGGCCAGGAAGGACTGCAGCAACAGGCGCTTGTTCATTGTTCGTACCTGAAAAATGGTGACGAACGAATTCAAGCAAGTAGGGTGCCTGCACGCCGTTGGTGCAGATCCGAAAAGGAATGGATCGATCCGGCGCCTGTCGGCTTCGGCCTTGCACCGAAGCGAGGCGCCCTCTGCAGCGGCGCGCACCGCGTTGGATCGCGGATTCCTGCAGGCGGCGACGAGGCCTGGCCCAGGCCCGCCGCCGCTGCGTCGCCTGGCTGCCTACTTCGCTTCCAGGCTCGCGTTGGCTACCGCCAGCGCCGTCATGTTGACCACCCGGCGCACCGTGGCCGAAGGCGTCAGC
>JAFECZ010000683.1 GCA_018241905.1 Pseudomonadota bacterium | reverse complement strand
AAGCCCGAGCCCGCACCCGCCGCACGCGGCGGCCGGCCCGGTGAGCGCCGCGATGGCCGCGATGGCCGTGGTCCGCGCGGCGATGCCCGCGGCGGCAATGAACGCGGTGGCGACCGTGGGGACCGTGGAGACCGCGCCGGCCGCTTCGGCAGCGACCGTCCGGAGCGCGGCCCGCGCCTTGGCGACGCCGCATTCCGTGCGCAGCGCGAGTCGCTGGAGCACGCCCAACTGGCACTGCGCAAGCTGGCCGCGCAAGCGCACGGCGAAGCGCTTACGCAGCTGATCGGTGCCTGGGAGTCGCGCGACGCGGCGCAGCTGCCGAGCATTCAGGAACTCGGCCGCGGGGTTTCCCCGGCCGTGCGCGGTGCGTGGCAGCAGTCGCTCGGCGCAGCGCCTGCCGGCGAAGTCGGCAAGGATGCGGCGGAATCGCTGCTGCGCCTGGAGATGGCTGCGGAAGTGCCCACGCCGGCCGAGTTGCTCGACGAGCGCCGTGCGCTGCAGCTCAAGCTGCTCACGCGCCGTGGCGATCCTGCCCCTGCACAGACCTGGGGCCAGGACGTGGGCAAGGTGCTGGCATCCGCGCACGACGCGGCGTCGGCGCGCCGACTGCAGTCGGCGCTCAAGTCGCTGCTGCGCAAGTAGGCGTTGCCGAGGTGGGCGGCTGGCCGCGAGTGATTCGCGCGGTTCAGCCGGCTCGCTGTCCCAGGAAAAATTCGTCGAACAGGCGCAGCAGCGCGGGTTCTTCCTGCGCGAAGCGGCTGCGGTTGACGAAATAGGCCTCGCAGGCCACGGCAAAGAACTCGGAAATGGATTCGGCGCCGTAGTCGTCCAGCCAGGGCGTCTGGCCGCCGAAACGCTCGGCCACGATGGTCTTTTCGCGAAAGGCCTCGAACGCGGGTTCCATCACCGCCGTCCACGCCGCCGCGGCGGCGCGGGCGCCGTGCGTGCCGCCAAAGCCGCTCGGCAGGGGCGGGCAGCCGTTGGCCGCACCGTCGCGCAGGTCGATCTTGTGCGCAAATTCGTGGATCACCACGTTGTAGCCCTCGTCGCTGGTGACGCCGCTGGCCAGCACGTCCTGCCAGCTCAGCATGACGGGACCGTGCTCCATGGCTTCCCCGGCCACCACTTCCTCGTATTCGTGCACCACGCCCGCCTCGTCCATCACCTGGCGCGGCGCCACCACCTCGGCCGGATGCACCACAACGCCCACGAAGTCGTCGTACCAGGCCAGTCCGCCGGAAAGGTGCAGCACCGGAAGCACGGCCTGCGCGGCAATGCTCAGGGCCACTTCATCGGTAATGGCGAAGCCGTGCGCGCCGTGGAACTCCTTGTCGCGCAGGAACTCGGCGGCCAGCAGGCGCAACTGTTCGACCTGCGCAGGCGGCCGCTCGGCGAGGAAGGGATAGCGCGCCAGGGTGGCCTGCCATGCGGCATCGGGAATGGCAGGCAGGGAACGCAGCTTGCGCAGCCAGCGAAGCATGTTTGTCTAGCGAAGGCGCTCAGCGCAGGTCGACGCGCTTGGCGCCGGCTGCCGACAGGCACAGCACCTGCGCGCGCGGCGGATGGGCGTCGGCGTCCCAGTCGCTGAGCACGATGCGTTGCAGGCCCTGGCCCAGCTCGTGCACGGCAGGGCGGTGCGTGTGGCCGTGGATCAGCGTGCGCGCACCGGCGCGCGCGAGCCACTGCGCTGCAGCCGGACCGTCGACGTCGGCCCAGACCATGTCGGGCTCGCGTTGGCGGGCCTCGCTTTGCGCGCGCACCGAGCGGGCCAGCGCCCGCCGCTGCTCCAGCGGCTGGGCCAGCACGGCCTGCTGCCACGCAGGCGAGCGCACCTGCTCGCGAAAGCGCAGGTATTCGGTGTCTTCCAGGCAAAGCGCGTCGCCGTGGCTGAGCAACCAGCGCTGGCCCATGAAGACCAGCACGGTCGGGTCGTCCAGCAATTGGATGTTGGCGCGCGCGGCAAAGTCCTGCCCCAGCAGGAAATCGCGATTGCCGTGCATGAAATAGATGGGCCGCCTTGCCGACGCTTCGCGAAGCAAGTCGGCACATCGGGCCTCGAAGCCGGGCAGGGCGGCGGCGTCGTCGCCCACCCAGACCTCGAACAGGTCGCCCAGGATGAACAGGGCGTCGGCCGGCGTGGTCTGCAGGTAGCCGCGCCACGCTTCGACCGTGGCCGGCCGGTCGGCCTGCAGGTGCAGGTCGGAAATGAGGTCG
>JAFECZ010000682.1 GCA_018241905.1 Pseudomonadota bacterium | reverse complement strand
AGGGGAGTGCCATTGACCCGGTTCTGGTTTGACGAAGGGGTACTGGCAAGGTCGACCCCAGGCACCACCGTCATAACTATTGTTGTTTTTGATCGCCCATCGATTCTTGGGACCGTTAGGAGAGACAGGGCGCACCTGGAGCCAATGGATCATGTTTCGCTCGATCCAGCGGTCGATGACATTTCCGCCCTCGAACGGGTCGAGAATGAGCTTCCCACTTTCTACATCGTCGCGAATGCCGATGATGTCTTGTTCTTCATCGTTGTCCACTTTGATCAGGACGTGGCTGTGGTCCAAAACGAACTTGAAAGGAATTCCCAGCGCGTTGACCCGGTCCGCGATCGGCTCAATACGACGCGGATCCTCGGACCACATGTAGATGTGGTTCTCAAATCCAATCTCGATCCCGATGCGCTCACCGAGGTTGTGAGCCAGCTCGTAGAACGCGACAATCTCGTCATCCGTGACCACGTTCGATTTCACATTTTTGATGTGGAGCATGATGTCGTGGAACTCGGCGCCACCTTCCTTGCTGATGCGTAGGTTCTTCTCGAGAAGCTCTTCGTCCTGGCCGGCTGTGTACCACCAGAGTCCCGTTCGGATGGGGATTCCGTATTTGTTCGCGGCATTGAGGTAGTCGCGTTCCTCGCCGGGTTGCGGCATTCGATCGAAGTGATCGTAGACACCGGAAGACTTGAGCAACCTAAACTGCTCATCAATGGTCATCGGGGTCCCCTCAATGTGCACGACACCACGGCCGTTGCAGCCCAGAGAGAATGGGAAAGACATGAACGTTTCCTAGAGAATGTTTGAGATCGAGAAGGGCGCCGAGGGCGATGTCTCGCCTCGTTCCCTTCGTCCCGCAGCAACTGTTAGGTCCGACCTCAGGCTGCAGCCTCGGCGCTAGGTGCAGGTGCTACATGTGCCTCGTCGATGACGTTGGAGTGCAACGCGGCCAAGAACGCTTCCTTGCCCTGGGGAGCGGCGAGGGAGAGCTCGCGCAGCCACTTTCGATACTGATTCGAAACCTTATCGGTGCCGAGTGACACCTCGTCCATCGAGATCTGACGCGGCCACTGCGATTCGATGATGGGCTGGTCCTCCTGGAGAACCAGCTTCTGGAACGCCAAGTGGACGTGGTCCGGGTCATCGTCCTTTTTCTTGCGGCTGATGATCATGAAGTTGCGGCAGTTCTCATCGTCGACGGGACTGCTCGTCGTCCAAAGAGTGAACGTGGTGTCATCCTTGTAGAGCTTGATGATCAGATTGATCGAGAACGGCATCGTGCACCGGTAGGTGAACGTTCCAATCGGGCAGTTCTCCGGCAGATTCTCGAGCATCTCCGGCGGAGGCGTGATGGCGAATCGCAGCTCTCCGGCCACTCGGTCCACGGTGGGAATCGGCGGGCGATCGTATGCCGGGTCGTATAGCGTTCCCGGATGGACGAAGGCGAAGTGGGATAGGTCGGGGAAGTTCTCCCACCGGCGTTCGGACGCAGTGGCCCACATGTAGGAAGGCGCCACCACGTTGCGCATCTCCGGATTCGTCCACTCGCTGAAGTATGGAATCTCGGTGCAGTTCCAGCTGCTGTCCAGGCGGACCCAGACCAGGTCGTAACGCACTTCACACTCGAATGCCGGCGTGGCTGCCTTGCGGGGGATCGGCAGTTCGGGGCATGCCGGGATCAGTGTGGTCTTGCCGGTCGCGTCATAGCGCCAACCATGGTAGTTGCAACGGATCCTGTCCCCCTCCACTGTGCCTTTGGAAAGGGCTGCGAATCGATGAGCACAGCGATCTTCGAGCGCAACCACCTTGCCGCCAAGCTTGGCGATGACTAGCTTTTGACCCAGCAGAGTGGCAGCCAGCGGACCAAGCCCAGAGGGATTCGCCGTTTCAAGTTCGTTGATGGTGCACACAGGGTGCCAGAAATGCTTCAAAAATGAACGATCTTCGAGCAGTGGCCTGTTGACGGTAGTTTGGGACATGTTGTTCCTCGCGATGTTGCTGTATCAGTGGGGGGTCAGTTCAAGGGCCATGATTCCCGCCATTCCGACGAATCGGGACTGGCTGCGGAAGTGCCACAACCACTGGCGGATCGCCGGGAACTCATCGAGCGTCACACCGCCTTCTGAGGCGAGCGCGGTATATGGAAAGCAAGCGATGTCGGCGATTGTTGGCCTTGAGCCGACCAGCCATTGCAGCCCATTGGCTTGCT
>JAFECZ010000681.1 GCA_018241905.1 Pseudomonadota bacterium | reverse complement strand
GGTGCCATCAGGCCATACCACGAGGTGACGTTCACGCCCTGCACGCCCTGCTCGGCCAGCGTCGGGATGTTGGGCGCCACCGGCGAGCGCTTGGCCTCGGTGATGCCGATGGCCACCAGCTTGCCGTTCTGGATGAAGGGCAGCGCCGCAGGCAGGTTGGTGAACATCAGCGGCACGATGCCGCCCACGGTGTCGGTGAGTGCCGGCGGCGTGCCCTTGTAGGCCACGTGCAGCAGGTCGGTGCCGGTCTGCTGCTTGAACAGCTCGCCGGCCAGATGCAGGCCGCTGCCCACGCCGGGCGAGGCGTACGACAGCGAACCCGGCTTGGCCTTGGCCTGGGCGATCAGCTCCTTGGCGTTCTTGATGCCCGAGGACGGCGAGGCCACCACCACGTTGGGCGCCTTGGCCAGCATGGTCACGGGCACGAAGTCCTTCTCGATGTTGAACGGGAAGTTCGGCATCAGCGTCGGGTTGATGGTGAGGTTGCCCGCGGGAATCACCAGCAGCGTGTGGCCGTCGCCCTTGGCGCGCTTGACCTTGTCCATGCCGATGTTGCCGGCCGCGCCCGCGGCGTTTTCCACCACGGCCGGCTGGCCGTAGCGCTTGGTCAGGCCTTCGGCCAGGAAGCGCGCCAGCGTGTCCACCGGGCCGCCCGCCGGGAAGGGCGAGATGATGTTGAAGGTGCCCGAGGCCAGTTGCTTGTGCACGTCGGCGCTCTGTGCATGGGCCGGCACGAAGGCGGCGGCGGCGAAGAGCGATGCGGCGAGGGCCTTGGCGAAAACGGAAAGACGGGTCATGGCTTGTTGTTGCGGTTCGGTGGTTATTTCTTTTCGGTGAGGAAGGCGCCCTTGGGGCCTTCGGCGTTCTTCTGGCGGCGCGTGTTGCCGTCCAGGCCGCCGTCGACGGCCCACTCGGCGAACACGGTGGGGCCCGGCTCGAACTCGCGCGGCTGCCAGTCGGCGGTCAGCTGGTCCTCGTCGGCGTAGTACTCGATCAGGCCGCCGGCCGGATTCTTGAAGTACCAGAAGTAGGCGGACGACACCGGGTGGCGGCCCGGGCCCAGTTGCGTTTCCCAGCCCTTGCGCGAGAAGTGCAGGCCGCCGCCGAACACCTCGTGGATGTCGCGCACGGTAAAGGCGACGTGGTTCAGGCCCCGCTTGCCCGAGGGCAGCTGCAGCAGGAACAGGTCGTGGTGGCCGCCCTCGTCCGCGCAGCGCATGAAGGCGCCCCGGTTCGGGTAGCTGTCGGAGCCCACGAAGCCGAAGCGCTCGCGGTAGAAGGCGCTGGTGGCGGCAACGTCGTTGGTGAAGAACACCACGTGGCCCACCTCGATGGGCGTGGCGCGTTCGTAGATGGGCGCGGGCTGGTTGACGCGCGGCTTGTCGTTCCAGGTGTTCATGGCGCCGCACTCCACCTGCACGTCGCGCTTGCGGCTGACCTGCAGGCGCACCGCCAGGCCGTTGGGGTCGATGCAGCCGATGCGGCGCGCGCCATCCACTTCGGCGTCGAAGAAGCCGGCTTCGCCCTTGATGGCGGCGGCGTAGCGGTCCAGGTCAGCATTGCTCTGCACGCCCCACACCACTTCGCGCAGCGTCGGGCCCTCTTCCATCGCCGGCGGCAGGCCGGGCTTGGAGAGGGCGGCCACCAGCACGCGGCAGCCGTTGAGGCATTCGAAGACGAGTTCGTCTGCCGATTCGGACTTGAGCGCGAGGCCCCAGTCCTGGAAGAAGGTGCGGCAGACCGGAAGGTCGTCCGCCACGTAGGTGATCTGGTCGATACCCAAAACGCTCATGTCACTTGCTCCAGGGCAAAGGTTGTTCGTTGGTGCCCCAGTACATGCTCTTTTGCTCCATGTACTGGAAGATGCCTTCGCGGCCCTTTTCGCGGCCCAGGCCCGAGTCGCGCCAGCCGCCGAAGGGCGTGGAGACGGAGAACTGCTTGTAGGTGTTGACCCAGACGGTGCCGGCCTGCACCGCGCGGCCCAGGCGCCAGGCACGCTTGAAGTCGCGGCTCCACACGCCGGCGGCCAGCGCGTAGACGCTGTCGTTGGCCTCCTCGATCAGCTTTTCTTCGCTGTCGAAGGGCATGGCCACCAGCACCGGGCCGAAGATCTCTTCCTGCGTGGTGCGGGCGTTGTTGGTCAGGCCCTCGAGGATGGTGGGCGTGTAGAAGTAGCCGTTGTCGCGGCCTTCGCCGTGCGGGCGCACGCCGCCGGTGCGGATGTGCGCGCCTTCCGAGACGC
>JAFECZ010000680.1 GCA_018241905.1 Pseudomonadota bacterium | reverse complement strand
TCGGTCGAGCGCAACGTGGTCGTGCCCGACGTGATCGTGACCCGGACCGGCGGCGACGGCGCGCCGCGCTTTCGCGTGCAGCTCAATCCCGACGTGATGCCGCGCCTGAAGGTGCACCACTTCTACGCGAACGCGCTGCGCCAGCACAAGTCGAGCGGGGCGGGCGCCGCCGACTGCGCGGCGCTGCAGCAGCGGCTGCAGGAGGCGCGCTGGTTCATCAAGAACATCCAGCAGCGCTTCGACACCATCCTGCGCGTGTCCAACGCCATCGTGGAGCGGCAGAAGAGCTTCTTCGTGCACGGCGAGCTGGCCATGCGTCCGCTGGTGCTGCGCGAAATCGCCGACGAGCTGGGCCTGCACGAATCCACCATCAGCCGCGTGACCACGGCCAAGTACATGGCCACGCCTTTCGGCACGGTGGAGCTGAAGTACTTCTTCGGCTCGGCCCTGGGCACCGAGACGGGCGGCAATGCATCGAGCACCGCGGTGCGCGCGCTCATCAAGCAGTTCGTGGGCAGCGAAGACACCAAGAAGCCGCTGTCGGACAGCCAGCTGTCGGACATGCTCAAGGAGCAGGGCATCGAATGTGCGCGCCGCACGGTGGCCAAGTACCGCGAGGCGCTGCGCATTGCGCCGGCCAACTTGCGCAAGGCGCTTTGAGGCGGCTGGCGTCTACCCGCAGCGCGTGGCGGGCGGCAGGATTGCCGCGGACATGTCGCTGACGACGACATGTCGAGGGAACGTGTTCGAATTTTTCGATTTTGGCGACATATTCAGTGCATGAACTCGCGCTTGCCTCGAGCCACTAGGTAGAAGCCGCCGCCAGCACCGCGCGCAACTCCCCAGGCCGCACCGGCTTGCGCAGCGCGTGCCAGCCGTGTTCGCGCGCCAGGGCGCTGGTGGCTTCGTCGATGTCGGCCGACACCAGGGCAATGGCCAGGCCGGGCTTCCAGTGCTGCAGCTGGCGGGCCAGGGCCACGCCGTCGGTGCGGCCGGGCAGGCGGATGTCGCACAGGGCGACGTCCACGCCGTGCAGGTCGGTGCTGCTGCCGTTCATCAATTCGTCGGCGCTGCCGTAGACGCGCGGATGCGCGCTCCATTGGCGCAGCAGCGCTGCCAGGCCTTCGGCCACCACGGTGTTGTCTTCCACCACCAGCACCGACAGCCCAGGGCGCAGCTCTGCGCGCGCCGAGTGATGGGGCGCCGCAGAACGCGCGGGGGCAGCGGCCGACGCAGCCCGCGGCAGCGCGTCGACCCGCAGCATCGGCAATTCGAAGGAGAACACCGACCCGCGCCCCGGCTCGGAGCGCAGCGCGATCTCGGTGCCCAGCCGCAGCGCCAGCCGCCGCACGATGGACAGGCCCAGTCCGTGCCCGCGCCGCAGGTTGCGCTCCAGGTTGCCGACCTGCTGGAAATCCTCGAACACGCGCGCCTGGTCTTCTGCGGCAATGCCGATGCCGTTGTCGCGCACCTCGATGCGCCAGCAATCACCGCGCCGCCGGCAGGCCAGCAGTACGCGGCCGCCGAAGGGCGGGGAGAACTTGAGTGCGTTGTCCACCAGGTTGCCGACCATGCGGCGCAGCGCGACCGGATCGGCCTGGCCCACCGCCTGGGCTGGGCAGTGCACCAGCACGCGCTGGCCTTCACCGCCCGGGCGAGCGAATTCGCTCAACAGCGATGCCAGCGCCACCGGCCCCGGCGTGAGCGGGTCGGCCGCCGCCTCGATGCGGCCGATCTCGAGCAGCTGCTGCGTCAGGCCTTCCAGTGCGCCCTGGGCACGCGCCAGTGCCGACAGGGTGGCCTGCAGCTGGGCCGGGCCGGCGCCATCGCCAAGTTGCTGGCGCAGCACCTCGGCCTGCAGGCCGATGGCCATCACCGGCTGGCGCAGGTCGTGGTTGGCTGCCGAGAAAAATCGCAGCCGCTCGGCCTGCGCCTGCTGGGCCGCCTGCAGGCCGGCCAGGGCCTGGGCGCGCAAGCTGCTTTCGTTGTGCCGCTGGCCGATGGAGTCCTCGAGCTTTCGGGAGCGCTCGGCCACCAGCTTCCACATCATCGCCAGCAGGGCCGCACCCAGGAGGCACAGGCCCTTCATGGGCGGCTGGCCGAAGACCAGGCCCATCACGATGATCGGCGCCAGCAGCAGGCCGATGCCCATCTGCATGGTCCGCGCGACGTAGGAAACCGAGAACACCGAGGAAAGCGTCATCCCCAGCATGACCATGCCCAGCAGTAGCTGGGCCACCGGATCGACCGGATGAC
>JAFECZ010000067.1 GCA_018241905.1 Pseudomonadota bacterium | reverse complement strand
AAGCGGGCAAGCACGGCGCGCGCCTGGTCGAACAGGCCCGCGTTCGCCAGGAAACGCGGCGACTCCGGGATGTAGCGCCCCAGCAGGATGATCAGCAGCCCCGTCGGCAGCCCCAGAAGCCACAGCGCCCGCCAGCTGAACAGCGGCACCAGCAGGTCGGCCGAACCGGCGGCCAGCAGGTAGCCCGCCGAGGTGCCGACGCCGCCGAGCGCCACCAGCAGCCACCCCCGGTGCGCGGCCGGCACCGTTTCGGCCATGAGCGTGAAGGCGATGGGCAGCAGGCCGCCGGCGGACGCCCCCATCAGGAAGCACATCGCGAGGTTCCAGCCAAAGGCCGGCATGGCGCCGCAGATGGCGGTGCCGATGAACATGAGCGCCGACAGCAGGATCGCCGAACGCCGCCCGAACACGTCCGCCAGCCGGCCCCAGACGATGGAGCCGACCGTGGTGCCCGTGAGCGCCACCAGCGCCAACACGCCGCTGGTTTCCTTGCTGATGCCGTATTCGCGCGTCATGCCCGGCATCACGAAGCCCAGGGTGGCGGGCTTGAGCACGTCCACCGCGAGCGCGATGACCAGGACCAGCACCAGGTTCCAGTGCGCGCGGTTGAGCGGCACGCCGTCGGCCAGGTGGAACTGCAGCGGCTGCACGGGGTGCAGGCTGCGGCGCAACTGCGCAATGCGCGGCAGCAGCCCATAGGCGGCGAGCAACACGCCCAGCGGGATCAGCGCCATGCCCACCAGCATCGGCGTGTCCATCGCCATGCCCACCATGGCATAGCCGGTGTAGCGGCCCATGAGAAACATGGGCGCATGGGCGAGCACGCCGCCGATGATTGCGGCGCAACCGATCCAGAAGGCCAGGGGATGGTGCAGGGAGAAGTCGCGGGAGGAGGACAAGGGCAGCAGTCGGCAGAAGGTCAAGCGCGATACTAGCCTCCCCATCGGACCCGTTCGGCGCCCAGGTCCCGGCGCCAGGCTCAATGGAGCCTCACGCGTGCTGCGCGAAGTAGGCGCCCAGGCGGGCCAGCTCCTGCTCGAACCCGGGCGTGGCGGCGCGCACGGCCGTCCATTGGCCGGCGCGACTGGCGCGCTCGATGTTCTCGCATGCGGATGCGAAAGCAAGCGCTCCGACCATCTTGCCGGCACCGGCCATGCGGTGAGCGAACTGGGTGACCTGCGCGGCATCGTCGGCCGCCACGGCGTGCCTGAGTGCGCTCGAGTCGTCCTGGCAGCTTCGCTGGAAGGTCGCCAGCACCTCGGCCACCAGCGATGCATCGCCTGCGCATGTCGCGCTCAGGAGCGCCTCGTCGATCGGATTGGAGGAGGGCGCGGCGGCGCTGCGGCCTGCGCCCACGGGCGCAGCGGGCCCCTGGGCGGCCGGCGCCAGCGGCAGCCATCGGTCGAGCTTCTCGATCAGCTGCGCCAGCTCTACCGGCTTGACGAGGAAATCATCCATGCCGGCGGCCAGGCACGACTCGGCCTCGCCCTGCATCGCATTGGCGGTGCAGGCGATGATCGGCACGCGCTCGCGGCCGGAACTGCGCTCCAGCCCGCGGATGTTGCGCGTCAGGTCGTAGCCGTCCATGTGCGGCATGTGGCAATCGGTGATGACCACTCCGAAACGCCCCGCCTTCCACATCTCCAGGGCCTGGAGGCCGTCGTCCGCGGTCTGGGCGGCATAGCCGAGCGTGCGCACCTGGCGAAGCAGCAGCATGCGGTTGACCGGGTGGTCGTCCACCACCAGCACAAGAGTGCCTTCCTTTTCGGCCTGCGCCGGGCTCGGCGCGGTGCGGCGCGCCGCCGTGTCGACCAGGTGGGCGCCGGCGGCCGCGTCGTCGCCGCCCGGCGGCAGCTCGGCGATGGGAAGCGAAACCTCCAGGATGAGCGTCGTGCCCCGCCCGTGCTCGCTTTCCAGGCGGATCGAGCCGCCCATGAGCTGCGCCAGCTGGCGCGAAATGACCAGCCCCAGCCCGGTGCCGCTCGGACGCCGCCGCGCCGCGTCGCCTTCGGCCTGCGAGAAAGGCTGGAACAAGCGCTGCTGGTCTTCGCTCGAGATGCCGATGCCGGTGTCTTTCACCTCGAAGCGCAGGCGCTCCTGGCCATCCGCTTGCCCCAGCCATTGCACGTTGATGTCGATCCAGCCTTCGGTGGTGAACTTGATCGCGTTGCTGACGAAGTTGTTGAGGATCTGGCGCAGCCGCACCGGATCGGCGCGCAGCGCCGGGCTGACGCGCGGGTCCACCATGCGGCGCACGATCAGGCCCTTGCTGCTGGCGTTGCCCAGGTAGATGCTGTGGACTTCCTCGATCAGGCGCTTGATCGAGACGACTTCGGGGCGCACCTCCAGCTTGCCGGCTTCGATCTTGGAGAAGTCCAGGATGTCGTCGATCACGCGCAGCAGCGAGCGGCTCGAATCACGCACGAGCGCGAGCGTCTCGCGCTGCTCGGCGTCGAGCTCGGTCAGGCTCAGCAGTTCGAGCATGCCCAGCATGCCGTGCATGGGCGTCCTGATCTCGTGGCTCATCGTGGCAAGGAAGGTGCCCTTGGCGCGGTTGGCGGCTTCCACCTCTTCGCTGCGTTGCGCCAGCGCCGCGTTGAGCCGCTCGATCTCGCGCTCCTTCCTTTTCTTTTCCGTCACGTCCTCGGACAGGGTCAGCACGTAGCGCGCCTGGCCGGCGTCATCGAAGATGGGGAGCTTCTTGGCGTGCAGGATGCGCACGCTGCCGTCGCGCGCATGCAGGGTTTCCTCGGGAATGTCCACTTCGCGGCCCAGCGCCAGCGCCTCCCTGTCCTTGGCGATGAAGAAATCGGCCTCTTCCTTCGAGCTCACGAAGTCATGGACCGTCTTGCCGAGCACCTCTGCCTGCGTGCGTCCGTTCAACTGCTCGAAGGCGCGGTTCACGCGCACGATCGTCAGGTCGTCGGCGTTCTTGACCAGCACGTGATACGGAATGTGGTGGATCACCGAGCTGAGGAACGCATTGGCGGTTTCGAGCTCGGCGGTGCGCTGGTGCACGCGCGCCTCCAGCTCGGCGTTCAACGCGCGCAAGCCTTCTTCCGCCTGCTGGAGCGCCAGGCGCTGCTGCCGCTCGGCGAACGCCCGCCGCATCGAGAAGCCGAGCCGCCGCACGCGCTCCTTGAGCACATAGTCCGTGGCGCCGGCCTTCATGCAGTCCAGTGCCTCGTCCTCGGTCAGCAGGTGCGCGGTGATGGCGATCAGGGGCAAGTCCGCGTGCTGCCGGCGCACCTGATGCAGCAATTCGACACCGCCCGCTTCGTAGTCGATCAGCACCAGGTGGAAGGCTTGCTGCCGCAGTGCGGCAGCGAAGTCCTCGCGGGTGCGGGTCCACACGATCTCGAATGCCGCGTCTTCACCCTGCAACCCGTCGTGAATGTGCCGGGCATCGGCCGGGTCATCCTCCAGGTGCAAGACGCGGATGGACGTGGTCATTCCGGGTCACCCTGTTGGCCGCGCAGCGAATCGACGACGTCCTGGAACTCCTGGCGATTGCGTTCGCTCAGCCCCGACAGCGCTTCATGCGCCCGCAGGATGCGCTTGTGCGCCGCGCCCTGGTCGCGCCGCTCGCTCAACGCATGAAGCTCCGGCGCAGCGGGCAAGTCCGCGCGGATCGCGGCAAGCACCTGGTCCATGCTCAGCTCTTCGAAGAGTGCGCGCACGCCCGGGCACACGCCCGCGAGCGACACGCCGCCCCGGGCGATCAGCTCGTGGACCGTGCCCAGGCAGGTGCTGTCCATGAACTCGCAGCCCGACAGGTCCAGCACCAGGGAGCGGCCACTATCCAGCACGGTGAGCGCCGCTTCATGAAGGGCATCGCAACTCATCCACGTGGCGCGGCCGCGCAGCGCCAGGTAGGCCGCATGGTCCGTCTCGCCGTAGAACACGACATTGTCCGCGGCCGGCAAGACGCCGGGCACATCGGCAATGGTGCTCTCGGCCCCGTTGTCGAAGCAGGAGGCGCCCGCGTGCGCGTCGATGAGCAGGATGGTGACGTCGTCCCGATCCGCGCCCGTCGGCGCCTGGCGGTGGAGGTCGGCCATCAGCTCCTGCGCGCTGGCGAGCGGGCGGGCCAGCAATTGCTGCAGCATGTCCAGTTCGCGCTCCGAGCCCGAAGGCAGGAGCCCGTCGGTGTAGAGCAGGATCCGGTCGCCCGCCAGGAGCTGCAGGCGCTCCTGGGCGAACTGTGCATCGGGTGCCAGCCCGAGCGCCGGGCCCGTGCGGCGGATCAGGCGCGTCTGTGCCCCATCGCGGGCGTGCAGCACGGGCGGATGACCCGCGGATGCCAGCGTGATGCTCGACTCGGACGTGTCCAGCAAACCGAAGACGGCGGTCAGGAACAGGCCCGGCGCGGCGTGCGCCTCGCAGATCGAGCGATTGACCGCCGCCAGCACCTCCGCCGGCGGCAGCGCCAGGCCCGTCGCCGGGTCCACCAGCACCAGCCGCTGCTTGAACAGCACCGACAGCATCGCCGAGGTCACGCCATGCCCGGTGGCATCGGCCAGGTAGAAGGCCAAGTGTCGCTCGCCGATGCGCGCCACGTCGTACAGGTCGCCGCCCACATGCTGTCCCGGCCGGTAGACCGCCTGGATGCAGTAGCCCTCCATGGGTGGCGGACTGCGGGGCAGCAGGGCGCGCTGGATCACCTCGGCGCGCTCGAGGTCGCGGCGCAGCACCTCGGAGGTTTCCTCGAGCTGGCGGACCTTGCGCTGCAATTCGCGATGCAGCCGCTCGCGCTCGGCCAGCAGCTGCCGGCGCTCCAGGGCATTGCGCACCGCGACGCCCATCTCCTCCGAACGCGGCGACTTGGGCAGGAAGTCGAAGGCTCCCAGGCGGATCGCGGTCACCGCCGAGTCGAAGGTTTCAAGGCCCGAAAGGACGATCCACATGGTGTGCGGCACCGCCTCGCGCCCCCAGCGGAGCAGCTCGAGCCCGTCCATGCGGGGCATCATGATGTCCGTGAGAACCAGCGCGACCTCCGGATGCTCGCGCAGGACCTTCTGGGCCGCGATGCCGTCGTGGGCCTCGAGAACCGGCGTGCAGCCAAGGCCCTCCAGTGTCCGCTTCACCATCAGGCGGGTCACCGGCTCGTCGTCGACGACCAGCGCGACGGGAGGGGCAGGGGCGGGGTTCATTGTGTGCGCCAGCCGCTACGAGGCTGCGCGTGGCGGAATTCTGCGAGCCGGCGGGCGCAATGGCAAGTCGGCAACCGTAGCCCCAAAGTACGCGATTTGCCGGCGCGCTGACGCTTGGGAAGCATTGCTTCTCGCACCCGGATTGAATACGTAGAATGCCCGCGACCGCACCGCAACGGAGCGTCATCAACAAAAGGGGAGTGAAGGTATGGGGTTCTTCGCGGCACTGCTTGAATCAATGCGACGCCCAGCGGGTTTTGTCGACGACGGCGATTCCCCCGCAGCACAAGTCGCCAACAGACCGCTCGACAACAGAGACTTCCTTCGCCCGCAGCGCCATGCACTGGCGCTCGAACCCCGCGTCATGTTCGACGGCGCTGCCGCTGCCGCCGCCACCGACCCCAACCATCAGGCCGACGCCACCAAGGCCCCCGAGGCGCCCGCCGCTGCCGAGCGCACGACGTCCTCCGCCACGCGCACCGAAGCGGCCGTGGCCAGCGTTGCCAGCGCACCCGCGGCGCCCGCCGCGCCGGCGCACAGCCTGCTGGTGGTTGACAGCCGCATCGAGCAGCAGGAATTGCTCAGCGCCCAGGCGGCGCCGGGCGTCACGGTGCTGGTGGTGCACAGCAATGAAGACGGCCTTGCCGCGATCTCGGCCGCGCTTGCCAGCCTGGGGCAGGTCGATTCGATCCAGATTCTTTCGCACGGCGCCTCGGGCCAGTTCACGCTGGGCAATCGCACCATCAGCAGCGACAACATCGATCAGCTGGCCGGGCAGCTCAAGGACTGGAGCGCCGAGCTCGCGCCGGGCGCCGACATCCAGCTGTACGGATGCAACGTCGGGGCCGGCCCCGCGGGCCAGACGCTGGTGAACGAGCTGGCCCGGCTGACGGGCGCGGACGTGGGCGCTTCGAGCGACGCCACGGGCAGCGCCGACAAGGGCGGCAACTGGACGCTGGAAACCCGCGCCGGCGACGTCGACAAGGCGCTGGCCCTTACTGCCGCCACCGTCGATTCCTTCCAGGGCCTGCTGGCCGACGCCGCGCCCACGGTCACGCTGTCCTCGGGCGGCAGCGACGTGCTGCTGGGCGACACCTTCACCTTCACCGCGTCCTTCACCAATCCGTCGTCGCAGGTGGGCTTCGCGCCCTATATCGACCTGTACATCCCCACCACCGGCAAGGACGGGGCGGGCGCTGCCCTGGACGACGGCATCACCTTCCAGTCGGCCACCTTCCAGGGCGTGGCGATCAAGACCTACGACATCGTCTTCGACGCCAACGGCCAGGCGACCCATCCGCTGGCCAAGGGCTCCGACGGCAAGGCGCTCATCATCAACGCAGCCGACTACGGCCTGCGCGCGGGCGACCACCTGGTGGTGCTGCAGCTGCCCAACGCCAGCATCGTCTCGGGCCAGCCGCCCATCGACATCGTCGTGACGATGAAGCTGAGCAGCCTGGCCGACACCAGCCTGACCGATGCCGCCCCCAACCTCACGGTGAAGGCGCGCGGCGGCTTCGAGTTCGGCAACACCTCGGCGGACGACTCGACCATCGACCCGACGCTGGTCGAGGCCGGCACGCACGACTTCGTGGTGCATCCCACCATGGTCGAGCTGACCATGCGGCACGACATCCCGGACGGGCAGACCGTCACCGGCCCCAACTACCCGCGCAGCATCACCATCACGGCCAGCACGGCTTCGGACCAGACGCTGACCAACGTGAAGATCGAGCAGGACCTGCCCGACACCATCATCGTGAAGAGCATCGTGCCCGGCGCCAACGGCACGGTGACGTCCATCACGCTGCAGGACGGCACCGTCATCACCGATGCCGCCACCATCACCTCGACCCTGGCCGCGGGCGCGTACCTGAAGCATTTCGAGGTCACCTACAGCTCGCTGCGCGGCTCGCAGGACACCACGGTCAACTTCTACGTGCCCGACGTGGACTCCAGCGGCCGGCAGATCCTGGACCCGACCACCGGCGCGCCGCGCACCATCACCATCGCGGGCACCGACGCCTCGGCCCAGTGGACGCCGCTGGACCCGCGCGACGTGCCGCTCGACCCGAACGCGGTCCTTAGCGGCACGGGCGACCCTGTCAGCTTCCAGGTGCTGTCGATGGTGGTCTACAAGCCCGCGCCGGCGGTCACCACCGACGTGGGTAGCCGCGGCCCGACGCCCGGCGACACGCTGACCTACACGCTGGACGTGAACATCTCCGACTACTTCGCCTTCGGCCGCGACGTGGTCAACGAGGGCCAGCTGGTGATCTCGGACGCGGCCACCGACGGCCAGACGCTGGTGCCGGGCTCGGGCACGCTGACGGTCTTCATCGGCGGGCAGCGGTTCGACATGGCCATCACGCCCACGGTGACGGTGAACGCGGACGGCACCACCAGCATGTCGCTGGACATTGCCCAGACGCTGCGCGACAACGGCCGCGCGCTCGCCGCCCTGGTGGGCGACCTGGCCTTCGACAACGTGCTGCAGGGGGCCACCAAGGCCACCATCACCTACCAGATGACGGTGGGCCAGTTCTACGGCACACCCTCGGACGTCAACGCCATCAACGAAGGCGACACCATCGGCAACAACGCCACCATCACCGGCACGGTGCTGGTGGACCCGATCACCACCGGCGGCACGGTCAGCGACGGCGACAGCGCCTCGGTCACCGTGCCCACCAGCACGGTGGACATCCAGGTCATGAGCGTGGACGGCGCCGACGTGAGCGGCGATCCCTCGGTGGAGCTGCACCCGGGCGACGTGGTCACCTTCCAGCTGAGCTACGACCTGGTCACCGGCGACTACCAGAACTTCAACCTCAGCGCCTACCTGCCGCTGCCGCTGTTCGACGTGAACGGCATCAACTGGAGCCAGTTCACCGGCACGGGCGACCCCGGCATCAACCAGTGGTCGTACGGGCCCGGCCATACGCTCAGCGACACCGTGGGCACGGTGACTGGCGTGGTCAACGGCAACTACGTGGTGTTCGACTTCGGCGACCATTCCTCGCTGTCGCAGAGCGGCTCGCGGGTGGAGCTGCGCTTCACCATGGTGGTGGGCGACGACCCCTTCGGCGACGCGCGCAAGGTCACGGTCATTGCGCAGTCCAGCCAGGTCACCACGCTGGACAAGACGCCCATCGTGTCGCAGGACGTGGCGGTCATCAATTCCATTGCCGAGCCTTCGCTGACCATCACGCATGGCGTGGTGTCTTCCTCTTCGCCGGATGCGGTGATCACCGGCACCGTCGGCACCTGGGCGCCGCCGGGCGACACCACCAGCCCGCCCTTCACGCTGCCCCTGACCGACACGACCAACGTCAACGGCGACGTGACCGGCATCGACGGCGGCGACCTGCTGCGCCTGGCCACGGCCATCGAGAACAGCGGCGGCGGCGGCGCCTTCGACGTCAGCACACGCATCGACCTGCCCACCGGGGTGAGCTTCGTGGGCGGCAGCCTGGCGTCCACCCTGCGGGTCATTCGCGGCGACGGCACCATCCTGCAAGAGGGGCTGGACTATTCGGTGAACGGCAACGTGGTGACCTTCCTCGACCCGGTGCAGGCGCAGGCCTCGCTGCCGGCCGGGCGACCGGGCACCGGGGCCGATACGAGCGGCGCCAACCTGGTCGTGCTGCTGTACGACGTGAAGGTGGACGACGCCATTGCCGCCAGCAGCACGCTGCAGAGCCAGGGCGTGCTGACGCACTACGCCTCCGTCAAGGGCGGCGAGGACTTCGTGCCCGACGGTGCCGACATCGTCGAGAAGGCCGGCGAGCAGGTCAGCGCACCCACGGTCAAGGTGGTCTATGCCGGCGGCACGCTGGACAACGGCGACTCCAGCTCGGCCAGCACCAGCGGCGCCAACCTGGTCGTGGGCGAGACCATGGACTACGACATCGTGGTCACGCTGCCCGAGGGCACCACCAGCAACCTGCGCATCGATGAACTGATCCCGCCCGGCCTGGCGCTGGACATGAGCTTCAACGGCGGGCAGGGCTACGAGATCATCCAGACGGTGGCCGGCAGTGCGGCCCTGACGGCCGATTTCGGCGGAACCCTTACCGGCGCCACCCCCAGCGGCATCGGCGGCACGGTGGGCCAGGACGGCGTGGATGCGCGCCTGAGCTTCACGGCCAGCACCAACAACGCAGACAACGTCAGCGGCAACAACAGCTTCGTGATCCGCGTGCGGCTGGTGGCCAGCAACACGCAGGACAACCAGGCCGGCCGGGTGCTGAACAACAACGTGCAGATGGTCTACACCGACCCCGACGGCGACCAGGCCGGCGGCACGGCGGTGGACCGCACCGTGGCCAACAGCGGCGGCGAACCATCGGTGACGGTGGCCGAACCCACGCTCACGCTCACGCAAACGGCGGTGGCCACCGGCTCGACCCTGGGCGTGGACCAGGGCAACACGGTGACCTACACCATCGTCATCAGCAACAACTCGGGCGTCGATGCCTACGACGTCAGCTTCAACGACGGCTTCCCGACGGCCTTGCTGACCAACCTCACGCTGAACAGCGTGACCTACGCCGGCAGCGTCAGCGGCAACTCGGCCAGCGATTTCGTGCTGGGCGCCGATGGCGTGCTGCGCAACGCGAGCGGCGCCAAGATCGACATCGGCAACGGCGGCAGCATCACCCTGGTGGTGACGGGCACCGTGACGGCGACGGCGGTCAACTTCCAGACCATCGATGACAAGTCCAGCATCCAGTGGACCAGCATCGACGGTGCGGCGCCGGTCACTTCGGCCGGCGGCGAGCGCACGGGCGTCGACGGGCTGCTGAACAGCGGCGTGCTCAACGACTACCGGCTGGAGGCCACCACCCAGGTGAAGGTGCTCAGCGGCATCCAGGTGTCGCGCATCGGCGGCATGGTCGATACGCCGTCTGCCGACAACGGCACCACCACCGACGGCGCCGTGGAGCAGGTGGCGGTGGGCGAAATCGTCCGCTACCGCGTGGTCTCCGCGGTGGGCGAGGGCGTGACCGACAGCTACCGGGTGCAGGTCACGCTCGATGCGGGCCTGAGCTTCATCGGCGACAACACCATCAAGATCGCCATCGTCTCCAACGGCGGGGTGACCAGCAACGTGGTGCTCAACAGCGACGGGACGCTGGACGTCGTCGGCAACCGCAGCAGCGCCATCGCACAGCCGATTCCGTCCGACCTGAGCAACGGCCCGGACGCCACGCTGGCCACGGGCCGCTGGAGCACGAGCGTCGACGCGCAGGGGCGCACGGTCATCGTCTTCGACCTGGGCACCGTGACCAACGCCGATGCCGACACCGACGTTACCGACCTGGAAGGCGTGGTCATCGAATTCAACGCCCGCGTCAGCAATACCCTGGGCAACCAGAACGGCGTGGTGCTGGGCGTGACGGCGGCCATGCTCGCGTCCGACAACACCATCGGCGCGCGCGATTCGGTAAGCGAGCAGGTGATCGAGCCTTCGTTCACCGGCATGGTCAAGCAGGTGGACAGCTTCACGCCCAACACCAACGGCGGCGCCAACAGCACGGCCGACATGTCGGTGAGCTTCACCCAGAACGGCACCGGCCCGGCCTACGACGTGACGCTGGACGACGCGATGTTCCCGGGCACGAGCTACACGCTCAACAGCGTCACCATCATTCGCGCGGACGGCACCACCACCGTGATCGCGCCGGCCGACTTTGCCGCCAACGGCATTACCGACACCTCCGATGCCAGCGGCATCCACCTGAGCGTCGACAAGGTGGACGTGGGCACCAAGGTGGTGGTGCGCTACACCGTGACCGTGGACGCGGACACCGCCTACGCCAGCACCGATGCGGTGCTCAAGTGGAGCAGCCTGCCGGAGAACTTCACCGCCTGGGGCGGCACGGCCGTGGGCGCCGATGCGACGCCCGCCGGCGAGCGCAACGGCAGCGACGGCACCCTGAACGACTACGTGCTCAGCGAGGGCGCGGGCCTGGGCCTGATCCACGGCTACCTGTGGGACGACTCGCTGTCCGCCACCAGCGACCTGACCCCCGACGGTGCCGCACTGGCCGGCCAGACCGTGACCCTGCGCGGGGCCGGCGCCGACGGCGTGATGGGCACCGGCGACGACCAGGTCTTCACCACCGTGACCGACAGCGGTGGCTTCTTCCACTTCAGCGCGCTGGCAGCAGGCACCTATCGTGTCGAAGCGCCGACGCCCATCGTCCTGGCACAGCCCACGGGCGAGCTGCGCGTGCGGCTGGACACCGACGGCGGCACCCTGGGCCAGGTGACGTCTTCGGTGGGCGAGGGGGCGACCCAGCGCGGCGACTTCGGGTACGTGCAGATCAACGACGCGCCCATCAACAGCGACGTGCCCGGCCCGCAGTCGGTGAACGAAGACGAGCTGCTGAACATCCCGCCGTTTGCGGTGAGGGACGTGGACCTGAACCAGGGCCCCACCCCCGGCGTGCTGGACGTGACGTTGTCGGTGCTGCACGGCGTGCTCAACTACACCGCCACGCCGCCGGCCGGCCTGACGCTGCACGCCGGCGAAGGCACCGGAACCATTCACCTGATCGGCACGGCCGCAGACATCAACACGATCCTGCAGACGCTGACCTACCAGGGCCTGCTGAACTACAACGGCGCCGACACGCTCACGATCACCACCAAGGACGGCGGCAGCTTCGGCGATGCGGACGGCAACGGCATCCCCGGTGAAATCACCGATCAGCTGCAGGACGTCGACACGATCGCCATCAACGTCATCCCGGTCAACGACCCGCCGGTGGGCCACAACGACGAGGCGACGGCCGTCGAAGCCGGCGGCTTCAACAACGGCACGCCGGGAGTCAACCCCACGCTGAACCTGCTGGCCAACGACACCGACGTCGACATTGCGACCAACAACGACGTGCTGCACCTGGTGAGTGTCACCGGAAGCGCCGGCACGACGAACGTGACGGACAGCACCAGCGAGTTCGCCATCGTCGGCAACTTCGGCACGCTGTACGTGCGGGCCAACGGCGCGGCGCGCTACGAGGTGGACAACAGCAATGCGCAGGTCCAGGCCCTGCGCACCACCGGCAACAACCTGACCGAGGACTTCAGCTATGTGCTGGCCGACCTTGCGGGTGCGCAGGCGGGCGCGGTCCTGCGGGTCACCATCCAGGGCGCGAACGACACCCCCATCGGCCGGGACGATGCCGGTGGGCCGGTGGATGCCGACGCGGCCGGCACGCCGGGCCACAGCATCGGCGGCAACGTGCTGGTGGCCGACGGCGCGGGCAGCGTGAGCGACACCGACGTCGACCAGTTCGGCGAAACGCTGTCGGTCACCGGCGTGCGCAACGTCCCCAAGGACCAGGGCGGCACGCTCACGCCCGTGAGCGGCGGGCCCGTCACCGTCCAGGGCACCTACGGCGACCTGACCATCAACCCGGACGGCAGCTACACCTACACGGTGGTCAACGACCGGGCCGCCACGGTGGCGCTGGCCGGCGGGCAGCAGGTGCAGGACGTGTTCAGCTACGAAGTCACCGACCTGGGCGGGCTGCGTTCGCTGGCCAATCTCACCATCACCGTCACGGGCTCCAACGATGCCCCGGTGGCCGGGGATGACGCGGCGACGGCAGTGGAGGCCGGCGGCATCGCCAACGGCTCGGCCGGCAGCAACCCGAGCGGCAACGTGCTGGCCAACGACACCGACGCCGACATCGACCCGGTCACGGGCCAGCACGAAACGCTGAGCGTCACGGCCGTGCGCGCCGGCCAGGAAAGCGGCAGCGGCACCGCAGGTACCGTGGGCCAGGCGCTGCAAGGCAAGTACGGCACGCTCACGCTCAACGCCGACGGCAGCTACACCTACCTGGTGGACAACAACAACGCCGAGGTGCAGGCCCTGCGGCAGGCCGGCGACACGCTGCAGGATTTCTTCACCTACACCGCCAGCGACGCGGGAGGCCTCGGCGACACGGCCACGCTGACCATCACCATCCAAGGTGCCAACGACAACCCGGTGGCGCAGGACGACATCGGCAATGCCATCGAGGCCGGCGGCGTGAGCAACGGCACCGTCGGCACGCCGGCCACGGGCAACGTGCTGGGCAACGACACCGACGTGGACGGCGGCGCGGGCGACCCGATCAACTACGGCGAAACCAAGGCGGTGCAGGGCTATGCCCAGGGCGCCAACAGCGCCACGGTGGGCAATGCCCTGGCCGGCGCCTTCGGCAGCCTGGTCATCGACGCGGACGGCAGCTACACGTACACGGTCGACGAGGGCAATGCCGATGTGCAGGCGCTGCGCACCAATGCCGATACCCTTGTCGAAACCTTCACCTACACGATGCGCGATGCGCTGGGCGCCACCAGCACCGCCACGCTCACCATCACGATCCATGGCCGCAACGACGCGCCGGTGGCCAACCCCGATGCAGGCGATGCGACGGAGGCGGGCGGGCTGAACAACGGCACCGCCGGCAGCCCAGCCAGCGGCAATGTGCTGACCAACGACACCGACGTGGACGGCTTCGGCGAGACCAAGGCGGTGCAGGGCTTCGACCAGGCAGGCAGCGCGGGCACGGTGGGCACGGCCTTCACTGCGCAGCACGGCACGCTCACGCTCAATGCCAACGGCAGCTACACCTACGTGGTGAACGACAGCGACCCCGCCGTGCAGGCGCTGCGCCTGCCCACCGACACGCTCACCGAGGTGTTCAACTACACGGTGGTCGATGCCTCGGGTGGCACCAGCACCACCACGCTGACCATTACCATCCACGGTGCCAATGACACGCCCGTCGCCCAGAACGACACCGGCACGGCCGTGGAAGCCAGCGGCACCAACAACAGCATTCCCGGCAGCCCGGCGACCGGCAATGTGCTGGCGGGCGACGCGGGCGGCGGCGTGGCCGACGTCGATGTGGACGGCACTGGCTACGGCGAAACCAGGACGTTGGTGGACTTCTCGCAGGCCGGCACCACTGCCACGGCCGGCAGTTCGCTGGCAGGCGCCTTCGGCAGCCTGGTGATCAACGCGGACGGCAGCTACACCTACACCGTGGACGACGCCAATGCCACGGTGCAGGCGCTGCAGCCCGGCCAGACGCTGACCGAGGTCTTTACCTACACCATGCGCGACACGGCGGGCGCCACCAGCGTCGCCACGCTCACCATCACCATCCAGGGCGCGGACGACACGCCTGCCGCGGTGGACGACACCGCCACCGCGGTGGAGGCGGGCGGCATTGCCAACGGCACGCCCGGCACCGATCCGAGCGGCAATGTGCTGGCCAACGATGGCGACATCGACAACCCCGGCGTCGACCTGAGCGTCTCGGCCGTGCGCACGGGCCAGGAATCGGGCAGCGGCACCACCGGCACCGTGGGCCAGGCGCTGCAGGGCCTGTACGGCACGCTCACGCTCAATGCCAACGGCAGCTACACCTACGTGGTGGACAACAGCAACGCCACGGTGCAGGCGCTGCGCCAGTCGGGCGACACCCTGGTGGAATACTTCACCTACACAGTGAAAGACCTGGGCAGCCTGACGGACACGGCGCAACTGGCCATCACCATCCAGGGCGCCAACGACAACCCGGTGGCCGCGAACGACGCCGGCAATGCCATCGAGGCGGGCGGCGTGGCCAACGGCACTGCCGGGGCGCCCGCCACCGGCAATGTGCTGGACAACGACACCGATGTCGACCGCTTCAACGAAA
The DNA here is from genome assembly GCA_018241905.1 of Pseudomonadota bacterium. Classification (GTDB taxonomy): domain Bacteria; phylum Pseudomonadota; class Gammaproteobacteria; order Burkholderiales; family Burkholderiaceae_C; genus Variovorax. Next base: position 1,657 of record JAFECZ010000067.1, on the reverse strand, counting down.
CCAAGGCGGTGCAAGGCTACGGCCAAGGCGCCGGCAGTGCCGCCGCGGGCGCATCGCTGACGGGCACCTACGGCAGCCTGGTGATCAACGCCGACGGCAGCTACACCTACACGGTGGACGACGCCAACACCGACGTGCAGGCGCTGCGCACCGATTCCGACACGCTCAGCGAGACCTTCAACTACACCATGGTCGACGCGCTGGGGGCCACCAGCACCGCCACGCTCACCATCACCATCCATGGCCGCAACGACAACCCGGTGGCCGTGGACGACACGGCCAACGCCACCGAGGCGGGCGGCACCTTCAATGGCACGCCGGGCGTGGATCCTTCCGGAAACGTGCTGGCCAACGACACCGACGTGGACACCGCCGATCCGCGGCTGGTCAACGGCATCCGCACCGGCGCCGAGGCCGATGGCGGCACCTTCACCCAGGTGGCGGGCGCCACCACGGTCCAGGGCCTGTACGGCACGCTCACCATCAACACCGACGGCAGCTACACCTATGCGGTGAACAACGACCTGGCCGCCGTGCAGGCACTGCGCCAGGGCGACACGCTGGTGGAGCGCTTCACCTACCAGGCGCGCGACCTGGCCGGCGCCACCGACGCGGCGGAGCTGGCCGTGACCATCCGTGGCGCGTGGGATGCGCCAGTAGCGCTCGACGATGCGAACGTGGCTGCGGCCGGCACCATCCGCGACCCGAGCCAGGGCCTGGACGCCGTCGGCAACGTGCTGCCCAACGACACCGACGTCGACGTGCCGGACGGCAAGACCGTGACCGGCATTGCCCTGGGCGCCGAGGCCGGCAACCCGACCTTGACCGCGATGGGCGCATCGTCCCAGGTCACCGGCCTGTACGGCGTGCTCACCATCAACGCCGACGGCAGCTACACCTACAAGGTCGATGTCCTGAACCTCGCCGTGCAGAACCTGCAGCCGGGCCAGACGCTGGACGAAGTCTTCACCTACGAGGTCAGCGACAACGGCGGCCTGACGGACCGGGCGCAGCTCACGATCACGGTGCGCGGCATCAACAACCCGCCGTTCACCGTGCCCGACCAGGGCGACGCGGTGGAAGCCGGCGGGGTGGACAACGGCACGCCCGGCGTGAACCCGCGCGGCAACGTGCTGGCCAACGACATCGACCTGGACGGCGACGCGCTCACCATCACCGGCATCCGGACCGGCCCGCGGGCAGGCACCGGCACCGACGGCACGGTGGGCCAGGTGCTGCACGGCCAGTATGGCGACCTGCTCATCCTGGCCAACGGCGACTGGACCTATGTGGTCAACAACGGCCTGCCCGAAGTGCAGGCGCTGCGCGTCAGCGGGCAGACGCTGGAAGAGAGCTTCACCTACACCGTGGCCGACGTTCGGGGCGACACCGACACGGGCCTGCTGCGCATCGTGATCGACGGCCGCAACGACACCCCGGTTGCGCGCGACGATTCAGGCGTGGCCGTGGAAGCCGGAGGCGTGAACAACGGCACGCCCGGCAGCGACTCCGTCGGCAACGTGCTGGACAACGACACCGACGTCGACAGCGCGGCCAACGGCGAAACCAGGCATGTCGTCAACTACACCAGCGCCGCCGGCCTGGTGGGGGATGCAGGCAGCGCCGTTGCCGGCACCTATGGCTCGCTCGTCCTCAG
>JAFECZ010000679.1 GCA_018241905.1 Pseudomonadota bacterium | reverse complement strand
GAGGCAAAGCGGTCGGCCAGCTCCTTCTGGCTGGCCGCCAGGATGTTGATGGCGTAGTGCGAGCCGGTGCGCAGCGCGGGCATGGAGCCCGCGCCGCGAGCCAGGCTCCACAGCACCAGCGGCGGCGCCAGGGAAACCGAATTGAAGGAGTTGGCCGTGAGTCCGACCAGGCTGCCATTGGCCGAGCGCGCCGTGACAATTGTGACGCCGGTGGCGAACATGCCCCGCGCACCGCGGACCGCTGGACCGATGTGCAGTTTTCCAGCGGCATCGGCGGCGCGCCGGTGCTCGAGGGCTGCGCGGCCAGCTTCGAGTGCTTCAACCGCAGCCGCTACGACGAAGGCGACCACGTCATCTTCGTGGGCGAGGTCGAGCGCTGCACGCACCGCCCGGGCGCATCGCCCCTGCTGTTTCACGGCGGGCGCTTCTACACAGAGCATCCCTTGTGACGCCGGGCCATCCCACAGGACACATCGCCTTTTCTTCTACTTCATGATCGCCCGCAAGGACCACCTCGACACCCTCGCCATCACCATCCTTGTCTTCTGCTGCGCGTTCTGGGGGCTGCAGCAGATCCTCATCAAGACCACGGTGGGCGAGGTGCCGCCGCTGTGGCAGGCGTCGATTCGCATGGCCGGTGCCGTGGTGCTGCTGTGGGGCTGGTGCGCGGTGCGCGGCGTGAAGCTGTTCGAGCGCGACGGCACGCTGCCCGGGGGCTTGCTGGCCGGCGCGCTGTTTGCCGCCGAGTTCACCTGCATCTACATCGGGCTGCAGCACACCAGCGCCTCGCGCCTGACCGTGTTTCTCTACACCTCGCCCTTCGTGGTGTCGCTGCTGCTGCCGCGCTGGGTGCCCAAGGAGCGGCTGCACGGCATTCAATGGTTCGGGCTGGCAATGGCGTTTGGCGGCGTGGTGGTCGCCTTCAGCGAAAGCCTGGGCCACAGCTCCGGGGACATGCTGATGGGCGACGCGCTGGCCCTTCTCGCAGGCGTGCTGTGGGGGCTGACCACGCTGGCCATCCGCACCACCAGGCTGGCCACGGCCAGCGCGGAGAAAACGCTCTTCTATCAAATCGCCGTCACGGCGGCGATATCGCCCTTTCTTTCGCTGCTGCTGGGCGAGAACTGGAGCTTCTCGTATTCCGGCTACGCCTGGTTCTCGGTGGCGCTGCAGACGGTGATCGGCGCCTTTGCCAGCTACCTGGCATGGATGTGGATGCTGCGCCACTACCCGGCCACGCGCATTTCGTCCTTCACCTTTCTCACGCCGCTGTTCGCGCTGATCTTCGGCGTGGCGCTGCTCAAGGAGCCTCTGACGCTGCAGCTGGTACTGGCGCTGGCCGGCGTGGGCCTGGGCATCCTGCTGGTAAACCGGCGGATTTGAGGCGGCGCTCTCAGCGCTTGCAAAGTCCCAGCACCAGCTCCTGCTCGGTACACGCGCCGGTGCGCGGCGGCTGGGTCTGGTCGGCCGAGGCGCTGCTGCGCGACGCCGCCTGGCTGGCGATGCAGCTGCGCAGGCGCTTTTCCACCGGACCGTAGTAGCGCCAGTCGCGGCCCAGCGGCGGCAGCTCGAGCTTGACCTGCTTCCACTTGGGATGGCCGTTGGCCTGCAGCTTGTCGAAGTTGGTGCACAGCGAATCCGCAAATCGGTTGAGGTTGCCCACGGTGGACTGCAGGCCGTAGTCGTAGGTCACGAGAAAGGCCTTGACCGTCAGGGTGGGCACGTCGGCCGTCAGCCACGATGGATAGCTGCTCGTGCGGATGGTGGCCGGAAAGTAGGTCTTGCGTGCGCGCGCGGTTTCCAGCGCGCTGTCGTCGAGCTTGAGGATCTTGATGAACTTGCGCGCCTCGGGCTGCATGTCGGCAAAGAGCTTGGCGGGCTGGCCGGCCACGATGATGGCCACGTCGATCGACTTTTCCACCGTGAGCTGGATCAGCGCTTCCTCGTTGCTCAGGTACCTGGCGTTCTCGGCGGGTATGGGCTCGTTGAACATCAGTTGATACAGCGTGCGCGCGCTCAGCGCAGTGCCGCTGCCGATGGGGCCGACGCCGATCTTCTTGTTCTTGATCTCGTGGATGGAATTGAGCGGCGAATCGGCCCGCGCCACGAAATAGATCTCCTCGTCGTACAGCGGCATGATCAGGCGCAGCGGGCGGATGATCTTGCCGGCCTCTTCGTTGCCGGCCTTGGCCTCGTCCAGGAAGGCCTGGAACACGTCGGACTGCACCAGCGCCAGCTTCACGCCGGGCTCGAAGCGC
>JAFECZ010000678.1 GCA_018241905.1 Pseudomonadota bacterium | reverse complement strand
TGCGCTTGGCCAGTTCCTGGATGATCCACAGGTCGGGCTTGGCGTCGCCCGGCGGGTTGAGGGCGCGCTTGCCCAGCTGCACCATGCGGTCGGTGTTGCTCACCGTGCCGGTCTTCTCGGGCCAGGCGCTGGCGGGCAGCACCACGTCGGCGAGCCACGCGGTCTCGGTCATGAAGATGTCCTGCACCACCAGGTGTTCCAGCGCACCCAGCGCATGCCGTGCGTGGTTCAGGTCGGGGTCGCTCATGGCCGGGTTCTCGCCCATGATGTACATGCCGCGCACCTTGTGCGGGTCGGCGTCGTCGGCCAGGGCCTTGTGCATGATCTCCACCACCGTGTAGCCGGGGGTCTTGTCCAGCGGCGTGTTCCAGAACTTCTCGAACCAGCCGTGCACTTCGGGGTTGTCCACGCGCTGGTAGTTCGGGAACATCATGGGGATGAGGCCCGCGTCGCTGGCGCCCTGCACGTTGTTCTGGCCGCGCAGCGGGTGCAGGCCGGAGCCGGGCTTGCCGATCTGGCCGGTGACCGACACCAGCGCGATCAGGCAGCGCGAGTTGTCGGTGCCGTGCACGTGCTGGCTCACGCCCATGCCCCACAGGATCATCGCGCCCTTGGTGGTGGCGAATTCGCGCGCCACTTCACGCAGCGTGACGGCCGGAATGCCGCAGATGGGCGCCATGGCCTCGGGGCTGTAGCCCTTCACGTTTTCCTTCAGCGCCTCGAAGTTGCTGGCACGCTCGCGCACGAAGGTCTCGTCCACCAGGCCCTCTTCGATCACCGTGTAGATGAGCGCGTTGAGCATGGCCACGTCGGTGTCGGGCTTGAACTGCAGCGTGCGCCAGGCATGCTTGCTGATGTCGGTGCGGCGCGGGTCGGCCAGCACGATCTTGGCGCCGCGCTTGGCGGCGTTCTTCATCCAGGTGGCGGCCACCGGGTGGTTGGCCGTGGGGTTGGAGCCGATGATGAAGATCAGCCCCGCGTTCTCCACGTCGTTCACCTGGTTGCTCACCGCGCCCGAGCCCACGCCTTCCAGCAGCGCCGCCACGCTCGATGCATGGCACAGGCGCGTGCAGTGGTCGACGTTGTTGCTGCCGAAGCCGGCGCGCACCAGCTTCTGGAACAGGTACGCCTCTTCGTTGCTGCCCTTGGCCGAGCCGAAGCCCGCCAGGCTCTTGGCGCCGTAGGTGTCGCGCAGCTGCGCCAGCTTGCCGCCGGCCAGCTCCAGCGCTTCTTCCCAGGTGGCTTCGCGGAACACTTCGCTCCAATTGAGCGGCTGGCCGTCGTCGATGCTCTTGGGAATGCCGGGCTTGCGGATCAGCGGCTTGGTCAGGCGCTGCGGATGGTGCGCGTAGTCGAAGCCGAAGCGGCCCTTCACGCACAGGCGGCCGTGGTTGGCCGGACCGTCGCGACCTTCGACGCTGACGATCTGCTCGTCCTTCACGTTGTAGGTGATGAGGCAGCCCACGCCGCAGAAGGGACAGACCGAGTCGACCTTGCGGTCCACCGCCTGCGAGCCGATCTGGGTCTTGGGCATGAGCGCGCCCGTGGGGCAGGCCTGCACGCATTCGCCGCAGGCCACGCAGGTGCTCTCGCCCATCGGGTCGTCCAGGTCGAACACGATCTTCGATTCGCCGCCGCGCATGGCGTAGCCAATGACGTCGTTGACCTGCTCTTCGCGGCAGGCGCGCACGCAGCGGTTGCACTGGATGCAGGCGTCGAGGTTCACGGCCATGGCCGGGTGCGACACGTCGTGCGCCGGCTGCTCGCGGCGCAGGGCCTTGAGCTCGGGGCGCACCTCGATTTCAAGGCGCTCGGCCCATTCGCTCAGTTCGCCGTGCTGGCCGCACTGCTCGCTTTCGCAGTCGGACTCGGCATCGGCGTCGTTCCACTTGTAGCCCACGTCCGGCATGTCGGACAGGAGCATCTCGACCACCATCTTCTGGCTCTTGACGGCGCGGTCGCTGCAAGCTTGCACTTCCATGCCGGCGGTGGCGGCGCGGCAGCAGCTGGGGGCCAGCACGCGCTCGCCCTTGATTTCGACCACGCAGGCGCGGCAGTTGCCGTCGGGGCGCAGGCCTTCCTTGTAGCAAAGGTGCGGAATATCGACGCCGGAGCGCTTGGCGGCCTGCAGGATGGTTTCGCCTTCGTAGGCTTCCACCGTCTTGCCGTCGAGCTTGAATTCGAGGGTCTGAGGCATCAGTTCCTCGAGCTTCACGGGGGCATTCATGTTCTAGTTCTCCTGGCCTCAGGCGATTTCGTGCGGGAAGT
>JAFECZ010000677.1 GCA_018241905.1 Pseudomonadota bacterium | reverse complement strand
CACCTGCGCACCAACGGTGCGCAGAACGGCTGCATCCTGGGCCTGAAGGACGGCGAGACGGTGTCGCAGGCGCTCATCGACCAGGCCATCGCCGCGGCCAAGGGCGCGCCGAGCATGTCGGGCCTGGACCTGGCCAAGGTGGTGTCGGTCAAGGAAACCTACGAGTGGACCCAGACCGAGTGGAAGCTCGGCTCGGGCTACGGCGTGCAGATCACGCCCAAGTTCCACGTGGTGGCCTTCGACTTCGGCGTGAAGAAGAACATCCTGCGCATGATCGCCCAGCGCGGCGCGCGCATCACGGTGGTGCCGGCGCAAACGCCCGCGGCCGACGTGCTCAAGCTCAAGCCGGACGGCATCTTCCTGGCCAACGGCCCCGGCGACCCGCAGCCTTGCGACTACGCCATCGGCGCGGTCAAGGAACTCATCGAGACCGGCATTCCCACCTTCGGCATCTGCCTGGGCCACCAGATCATGGCCCTGGCCATGGGCGCCAAGACCTACAAGATGAAGTTCGGCCACCACGGCGCGAACCATCCGGTCAAGGACCTGGACAACGGCCGCGTGAGCATCACCAGCCAGAACCACGGCTTTGCGGTGGACGAGAAATCGCTGCCTTCCACGCTTCGCCCCACGCACATCAGCCTGTTCGACAACACGCTGCAGGGCCTGGCCCACACCAGCAAGCCGGCCTTCTGCTTCCAGGGCCACCCGGAAGCCTCGCCCGGCCCGCACGACATCAGCTATTTGTTCGACCGCTTCACGGCATTGATGGAGAAACACAAGAATGCCTAAGCGCACAGACATCAAGAGCATCCTCATCATCGGCGCCGGCCCGATCATCATCGGCCAGGCCTGCGAGTTCGACTACTCGGGCGTGCAGGCGTGCAAGGCGTTGCGCGAGGAGGGGTACAAGGTCATCCTGATCAACAGCAACCCCGCCACGATCATGACCGACCCGGCCACGGCCGACGTCACCTACATCGAACCCATCACCTGGCAGACGGTCGAGAAGATCATCGCCAAGGAGCGCCCCGACGCCATCCTGCCCACCATGGGCGGCCAGACGGCGCTGAACTGCGCGCTCGACCTGTGGCGCAACGGCGTGCTCGACAAGTACAAGGTCGAGCTGATCGGCGCCTCGCCCGAGGCCATCGACAAGGCCGAGGACCGCCTGAAGTTCAAGGACGCGATGACCAAGATCGGCCTGGGCTCGGCGCGCTCGGGCATCGCGCACTCCATGGATGAGGCCTGGGCGGTGCAGAAGAACGTGGGCTTCCCCACCGTCATTCGCCCCAGCTTCACGCTGGGCGGCACCGGCGGCGGCATCGCCTACAACCCGGAAGAGTTCGAGATCATCTGCAAGCGAGGCCTGGAAGCCTCGCCCACCAACGAGCTGCTGATCGAAGAGTCGCTGCTCGGCTGGAAAGAGTACGAGATGGAGGTGGTTCGCGACAAGGCGGACAACTGCATCATCGTCTGCTCCATCGAGAACCTCGACCCGATGGGCGTGCACACCGGCGACTCGATCACCGTGGCACCGGCCCAGACGCTCACCGACAAGGAATACCAGATCATGCGCAACGCCTCGCTGGCGGTGCTGCGCGAGATCGGCGTGGACACGGGCGGCTCCAACGTGCAGTTCTCGGTCAATCCGAAGGACGGCCGCATGATCGTCATCGAGATGAACCCGCGCGTGTCGCGTTCCTCGGCGCTGGCCTCCAAGGCCACGGGCTTCCCGATCGCCAAGGTGGCGGCCAAGCTGGCCATCGGCTACACGCTCGATGAGCTGCGCAACGAGATCACGGGCGGTGCCACGCCCGCGTCCTTCGAGCCCTCGATCGACTATGTGGTCACCAAGATCCCGCGCTTCGCCTTCGAGAAGTTCCCGCAGGCGGACTCGCGCCTGACCACCCAGATGAAGTCGGTGGGCGAGGTGATGGCCATGGGCCGCACCTTCCAGGAGTCGTTCCAGAAGGCGCTGCGCGGCCTGGAAGTGGGCGTCGACGGCATGAACGAGAAGACGCAAGACCGCGAGGTGCTCGAGAAGGAACTGGGCGAGCCCGGTCCCGAGCGCATCTGGTACGTGGGCGATGCCTTCGCGCAGGGCATGAGCGTGGACGAAGTGTTCGCGCTCACCAAGATCGACCGCTGGTTCCTGGTGCAGATCGAGGAAATCGTGAAGATCGAACTCGAGCTGGAAACCAAGTCGCTGGACGACATCGACGCCGCCACGCTGCGCATCCTGAAGCAAAAGGGCTTCTCCGACCGCCGCCTG
>JAFECZ010000676.1 GCA_018241905.1 Pseudomonadota bacterium | reverse complement strand
GGTGTTCACCGGCATCCTTTCGGGAACCAAAATGACGGACGCCATCGCCCAGAGCGTCGTGTCCGCAATACCGCAGGGCGCCGGGAACCTACTTCCACTCATCACTGCGCTGCTCAGCGCACCGATGACCTTCTTCCTGTCGAACGACGCGTTCTATTTCGGCGTCGTGCCCATCCTCGCGGAGGCCGCGAAGGGGTATGGCATTGCGCCCGAAATCATTGCGCGTGCCTCCCTTCTAGGCCAGCCGGTCCACCAACTGAGCCCCTTAGTGGCAGCGAATTACGTTCTCATCGGTGTTGCTGGAGTTGAGTTCGGTGCCCACCAGAGATTCACGCTGAAGTGGGCCGCCTTGCTCGCCGTGGTCATGATTGCTTCGGCAGGCCTCTTTGGAATCATTCCGCTGTTCTGATGGAGATGTCATGGACATGCCCGCACACCAGCTGTCCATGAGCGTCCTGATGACGCCGGACACCGCCAACTTCTCTGGGAACGTCCACGGCGGGACTATTCTCAAGCTCCTCGACCAAGTGGCGTATGCATGTGCCGCGCGCTACGCCGCGTGCTATGTCGTAACAATGTCGGTCGACCAGGTGGTGTTCCGGCAACCCATCTACGTAGGCGAACTGGTGACTTTTCTCGCGTCCATCAACCATACCGGCACGTCTTCGATGGAGGTTGGAATCAAGGTGGTCGCGGAAAACATCCGGACGCAGGAGGCCCGCCATGTCAATTCATGCTTCTTCACCATGGTTGCGGTCGATGAAAGCCGCAAGCCGGTTCCTGTTACCCCACTGCGACCGTTCTCGCCCGATGAGAAGCGCAGGTATGCAGAAGCGCTAGAGAGAAAGGAACTGCGCCGGGAGATGGAGAAGCGTGCACGCGGGGCCCCCGGCGCTTAGCCTCCAGAAGCTCGGGACTGCCCATCTGGACGTCTGCCCGCGCTTGCTCAATGCGCTCCGTGGGCCAAAGGAAGGTAGGAAGGCGTCACGCGTTCCACTTTGCGTCTGCCACTGCGGCCTTTTCAGGCAGGAGCTGCTTCCAAATTGCGAACACCTGTTCCGCGTTCTCCGCCTTCGCGGCCATCGTCTCAGCCATCCTGATTCGAAGCTGAATCCATTCAGGGCCAGAGAATCCCGGGTCATCCTTGTTGAAACCCCTGTTCAACATGCGGTCGAGATGGACGTTGACCTCTTCCGTCAAGAAGGGTTCAAGATTTCGCATGCGTACCCGAGCTTCGTATCGATTCCTGCTCTGCATGATGAGTTCGATGGCTTTAAGCAGCCGCTCCTGCTCAGCTTGCTTTGCGGTGAGCGAGCGCTGTTGCTCAGCTTCCTTGGCCGTGAGCTCTCGCTGCTGCACTGCTTGGCTTCGCTGATTCCAGATTGCGAAGCAGCCTGCAAGAAGTGCCGCAATGACAGCCGCGAATGCTGTGACGAAGGCGTTTTCGCTCTTTGACTTCAAAGCCTTCACCTCCTGCTCCAACTCCACGAGTTTCGGGCCGAGGGAGGCCTCCACAACCGATTGCCGGTGGGGCTCAGCGAGACGTGGAACCTCGTTGTTCTGTGACCAGGACAAGGTGGGGATGGAAATCGAAACTGCGAGGATGGTTCGCAGAATACGGTTGCGCATGAGCGGCTCCTTTCTAACAACCAGCATGGGGAAGGAGGATGAAGGTTTCGTCAATCCTCCTCTTTGAGGATGCGGGACGTTGCGAACATCGGGCAGTGGAAATTGTGTCAAGGCAGGCGCAAGCGAGCTTGCTGGAAAGGACTGCATCGGCTGACTTTTTCCACGTTCTAAGGTGGACTGCCTGTTGTACCCTCCCAAGGGTGTCTATCTCCTGAGGCATCCACTAGATGGTCGACCAAGTCCTTCCACGCAGAGAAGCGCTGTTCATTTCTCACGCAACGCCCGAAGACAACCACTTCGTTCGTTGGCTTGGGGCAAAGCTAACCGCCATGGGCTATGAAGTTTGGGCCGACGTGATGCGGTTGCAGGGAGGGGACGACTGGGCTCGGGAGTTGGAGGGGGCACTGCGCAACCGTGCAGTCAAGGTGCTCCTGGTGTGTACTCCGAGCGGATTGGAGAAGCAGGGCGTCCGAAACGAGATTGAGATGGCAACCAGTCTGGCGAGGCGCCTTGGTGATGAAAATTTCATCATCCCTTTGCGCCTTGATGCCTACGAAGCGCCATTTCGAATCGCGCATCTTCAGTACATCGACTTCAAGCGCAATTGGGCATCAGGCTTGACGGAGCTGCTCGAGCTTCTGCATGCGA
>JAFECZ010000675.1 GCA_018241905.1 Pseudomonadota bacterium | reverse complement strand
GGCCAGCACGCTGAAGGCATAGGGGCGCCGGGCCAGCTCATCCAGCAGATTGCGCTGAACGAAGTCGCCCAGCGGCGTGCCGCCGCCCGCTGGATCGCGCGCGTACGCATCGAGCAGGAGCAGCAGCGCCTTGCGATGTTCAGGGTCGGCGTAGTCAGCCTGGCGGACGTCGATCTGCACCACCTCAGGCCGCCTCGACAGTTGCGGCCAGGCGGCGCGCGCAGCTTTCGGCCTGCTGCGGGTCGCGCGCCTCCACCATCACGCGAAGAAGGGGCTCGGTGCCGCTGGCGCGAATGAGCACGCGGCCGCCGTCGCCCAGTTCGTCTTCCACCTTGCGCGTCTCGTCCCGCAGGGCGCCATTGCGCTGCCAATCCTGTCCATTGGACATGCGAACGTTGATGAGCGTCTGCGGGAACAGCTGCACGTCGGCCAGCAACTGGGCCACCGACTTGCCGCTGCGCTGGCAGGCCTGCAGCACCTGCAGGGCGCTGACGATGCCGTCGCCGGTGGTCTGCTTGTCCAGCGCCAGCAAATGGCCAGAGCCCTCGCCACCCAGCAGCCACCCGCGCTTGTCCAACTCCTCGAGCACGTAGCGGTCGCCCACCTTGGCACGCACGAAATCGATGCCGCGCTCGCGCAGGGCCACTTCCACCGCCTTGTTGGTCATCAGGGTGCCCACCACGCCGGCCACCTTCTCGCCGCGGCCGATGCGCTCGGACACCATCAGGTACAGCAGTTCGTCGCCGTTGAACAGACGCCCTTGCGCATCGACGAGTTGGAGCCGGTCTGCATCACCGTCCAGCGCGATGCCGTAGTGCGCACCCTGTGCCTTCACGGCCTCGATCAGCGCCTGGGGGTGCGTGGCGCCCACGCCCTTGTTGATGTTCAAGCCGTCGGGCGCGCAGCCGATGCTGGTGATGTCCGCCCCAAGTTCATGGAACACCTTGGGGGCCACCTGGTAGGCCGCGCCGTGCGCTGCGTCGACCACCAGCTTCATGCCCCGCAGCGTGAGGTCGTTGGCAAAGGTGCTCTTGCAGAACTCGATGTAGCGTCCCGCGGCATCGTCCAGGCGCCGTGCCTTGCCGAGGTTGGCCGAGTCGACCCACACCGGCGCATCGTCGAGGATGTCTTCCACCGCCAGTTCCCAGGCGTCATCCAGCTTGGTGCCTTGCGCGCTGAAGAACTTGATGCCGTTGTCCGGATAGGCGTTGTGGCTGGCGCTGATGACCACGCCGAGGTCTGCGCGCAGCGCCCGCGTGAGATAGGCCACGCCGGGGGTGGGCAGCGGGCCGAGCAGCACCACATCCACGCCGGCCGAATTGAAGCCCGACTCCAGCGCGCTTTCCAGCATGTAGCCTGAAATCCGCGTGTCCTTGCCGATCAGCACCTTGGGGCGCGGCTCGCTGCGCTTGAGCACGCGACCGACCGCGTGCGCCAGCCGGAGCACGAAGTCCGGCGTGATCGGGGCCGTGCCCACCGTGCCACGGATGCCGTCGGTACCGAAGTATTGGCGACTCATCTGGATCCTTCCTGTTGTTCTGTTTTCATGCCATGGGCGGCTCGCCAGACAGCGAGTGCCGCCACCGTTTCCTTCACATCGTGCACGCGCACGATGCGCGCACCCCGCTCTACTGCCAGCAGCGCTGCGGCCACGCTGGGCACCATGCGCTCGCCCGCATTCTCGATGCCGGTGACTGCGCCCAGCGAGCTCTTGCGCGACCAACCCGCCAGCAGCGGGTAGCCCAGTGCCAGCAGTTCGGCCTGCTTGTCGAGCAGCTCGAAATTCTGCGCCACCGTCTTGCCAAAGCCGACGCCCGGGTCCAGGACGATACGCGACTGCGCCACGCCCGCTGCCCTCAAGGCCGCGGCCCGCTCGGCCAGAAAGTCCTGCACGGCGCCAAGCACCTGTCCGCTCATGGGTGCAGCCTGCATGGTCTGCGGATCGCGGTGCATGTGCATCAGGCAAACACCGCAGCTGGGGTAGGCGGCCACCGATTCCAGCGCATCTGGTTGCCGCAGTGCCCAGATGTCGTTGACGATGTCGGCACCGGCGTCAAGCACCTCGCGCATCACCTGCGGCTTGTAGGTGTCGACCGACACAGGCACACCCAGCTTGATGGCTTCGCGCACCACCGGCATGACCCGGGCCAATTCTTCATCCAGCGGCACGGCAGGACTGCCCGGCCGCGTGGACTCGCCGCCAATATCCAGGATGTCGCAACCCTCGCGCAGCAACTGCTCGCAGTGCGCCAGCGCCTGTGTTGGCGTGCCGTGCGC
>JAFECZ010000674.1 GCA_018241905.1 Pseudomonadota bacterium | reverse complement strand
CGACATGGCCGGCCAGCTGACGCTGAGCGCGATCTCGGGGACGCGGCCCGCCAGCCAGGCAGCACTCAAGCAATCGGTAGGAAAGCTGCCCTACGGCATGGCCATCGCCGCAGGAACGATCAGCTACGTGGTGGCCCGCCAGATCGGCTACGCCTGAAGGAGAAACCCCATGAGAAATCTCAAAGCCCTCGCTTTCATGGCATTGGCCGTGATGCTTGGCCTGGCGGCCGCGGTGTATGCGGCCAACTGGGTGGGCCAGCAAGGTGGCATCGCCTCCAACAAGGTGGTGGTGGCATCCGTCGACGTGCAGTTGGGCAACCGCCTGAACGCGCAGATGCTCAGCACGGTCGACTGGCCGAGCGCCTCCGTGCCGCCCGGCGCGTTCCGCGATGTCAAGGAAGTGGAGGACCGGGTGTTGCGCACCGCCGTGCTGCGCGGCGAACCCATCCTGGACGGCAAGCTGGCACCGGTGGGCACCCAGGGCGGGCTGTCCGCGGTGATCGCCGAGGGCAAGCGCGCGATGACCGTGCGGGTGAACGACGTGGTGGGCGTGGCCGGCTTCGCGCTGCCGGGCAACTACGTCGACGTGGTGGTCAGCGCGCAGCAGACAGCGGCCAAGGGCGAGGAGCCGCGCCAGATCAGCAAGACCGTGCTCGAACACGTGCTGGTGCTGGCCGTGGCGCAGGAGGCCAGCCGCGACGACACCAAGCCCAAGGTGGTGAACGCAGTCACGCTGGAGCTGTCGCTCGAGGACGCCGAGAAGCTCGACCTGGCGCGCAGCGTGGGCAGCCTGTCGCTGGTGCTGCGCAACCAGATGGACAAGAAGATGGTCGCGACCAAGGGCATGACCAAGGACGAGCTGTGGGAGCTGAAGCAGCCGCTGCAGCCGGTTTCCACCGCCGCCCCGGCGCCCGCCGCGCCCAGGCCGCAAGCGCCGCGCCCACGCGCCGCCGCACGTTCGTCGGAGTGCGTCGAAGTGATCAACGCGCAGCGCACGCTGAACTGTTTCTGACCCCCCATCGCCGGAGCCCAAGCAAGTGAACACACATTGCATCCGAATGCTCGCGCTGTCCGCCGCTCTCGCAGCGCCGATGGCCGTCCGAGCCCAAGCCGCAGCGCCTGCTGCGCCCGCAGCCGCACCCGTCGCCGCCGTTGCTGCCGCGCCGGCGCCGATGGTGTCGCAAAGCCAGCGCTGCACGCGCATCGTGCCCGACAGCGACCCCAGCGAGGTCATGCTGGGCAAGTCCGCCGTCATCCCGCTCAAGCAGCGCGTCACGCGGGTCATCGTCAGCGGCCAGGCCGCTGCGGGGAGCCAGGGCGCAGGCGCGGCTGCCGGCGGGCAGGCGCCGCAGGGCGTGGCCGACGTCGAGGTGATGCTGCTCAGCCCCACGGACCTGTTCTTCCGGGGCCGCCAGTCCGGCACCATGAACGTGGTGCTGCAGGACGCCTCGGGCGCGTGCTACATCAAGGACGTGATCGTCTCGGTGGACGCCAGCGCACTGCAGGCCAGGCTGCGCGAGCTGCTGCCCGACGAGCCGGCAGTGCGCGTGCTCAGCGCCGACAAGAGCATCGTGCTGTCCGGCCAGATCAGCAGCCCGCAGCGCCTGCAAGACCTGATGAGCCTGGCCCTGGCCTACGGCGGCGACAGCAAGCGCATCGTCAACCTGCTGAGCGTGGGCTCTTCGCAGCAAGTGATGCTGGAAGTGAAGATCGCCGAGGTCAGCAAGACCCTGCTGGACCGCCTGGGCGCCAGCGTCGGCGGCCTGCACACCACCTCCAGCGGAACCATGTATTCGCTGATCAGCAACTTCCTCAGCGGCGGCGGCGGGCTGGTCCAGGCCCTCAACATCGGCAGCCACTCGATCAAGATCGACGGCCAGAAGGACGACGGCCTGGTGCGCGTGCTGGCCGAGCCCAACATCATGGCCATCAGCGGCCAGCAGGCCAGCTTCCTGTCGGGCGGCAAGATCTTCATTCCGGTGGCGCAGGCGCCCGCCGCGGGCACCGGCACCAGCACCATCACGCTGGAGGAAAAGGAATTCGGCGTGGGGGTCAAGTTCACCCCCGTGGTGCTGGGCGACGGACGCGTGAGCCTCAAGCTGGTGTCCGAAGTGTCGGACCTGATGCAGGCCGGCTCGCCCTTCACATCGGTCAATGGCGTGACGGCCGTGCTGCCGTCCATGCGGGTGCAGCGCGCCGACACCACCGTGCAGCTCAACGACGGCCAGAGCCTGGTCATCGCGGGCCTGATCAAGAACAACGTCACCGAAGCCATCAAGCGCTTCC
>JAFECZ010000673.1 GCA_018241905.1 Pseudomonadota bacterium | reverse complement strand
GAACTGCGCCACCAGCGGCACGATCAGCAGCGCCACGATGTTGATGATCTTGATCAGCGGGTTCACGGCCGGGCCGGCAGTGTCCTTGTAGGGGTCGCCCACGGTGTCGCCGGTGACCGCGGCCTTGTGCGCTTCGCTGCCCTTGCCGCCAAAGTTGCCGTCCTCGATGTACTTCTTGGCGTTGTCCCAGGCACCGCCGCCGGTACACATCGAAATGGCGACGAACAGGCCGGTGACGATGGTGCCCATCAGCAGGCCGCCCAGCGCCTTGGGGCCCAGCAGCAGGCCGACGAGGATCGGCACCAGCACCGGCAGCAGCGAGGGGATCATCATTTCCTTGATCGCTGCGCCGGTCAGCATGCCCACCGCGCGGCCGTACTCGGGCTTGCCCGTGCCTTCCATGATGCCGGGGATGTCGCGGAACTGGCGGCGCACTTCTTCCACCACCGAGCCGGCGGCGCGGCCTACCGCCTCCATGGCCATGGCGCCGAACAGGTAGGGAATGAGGCCACCGATGAACAGGCCCACGATGACGAGCGGGTCGGACAGGTTGAAGCTGATCGCGCTGCCGTAGCTTTCCAGCTTGTGCGTGTAGTCGGCAAACAGCACCAGCGCGGCCAGGCCGGCCGAGCCGATGGCATAGCCCTTGGTCACCGCCTTGGTGGTGTTGCCCACCGCGTCCAGCGGATCGGTGATGTCGCGCACGGAGGAGGGAAGTTCGCTCATCTCGGCAATGCCGCCGGCGTTGTCGGTGATGGGACCGTAGGCGTCCAGCGCCACCACGATGCCGGCCATGCTCAGCATGGAGGTGGCGGCCACGGCAATGCCGTACAGGCCCGCCAGCGAGAACGAGGCGATGATGGCCACGCACACGAAGATCACCGGCCAGGCGGTAGAGCGCATCGACACGCCCAGGCCCGCGATGATGTTGGTGCCGTGGCCGGTGGTGGAGGCCTGGGCCACGTGGCGCACCGGCTTGTACTGGGTTCCGGTGTAGTACTCGGTGATCCACACCAGCACGCCCGTCAGCGCCAGGCCGACCACGCAAGCGCCGAACAGGCGAAGCTGGCTGCCCGATTCGCGGATGGCGTTGTCCGGCACCAGCCACTGGGTGATGAACCAGAAGGCGATCAGCGAAAGAATGCCAGCCACCGCCAGGCCCTTGTAGAGCGCCGGCATCACGTTGGTCATGCCCGGCGAGGCCTTCACGAAGAAGCAGCCGATGATCGACGCGACGATGGACACCGCGCCCAGTGCCAGCGGGTACATCACCGCGTTCATCGGCGCGGCCGACACCATCAGCGCGCCCAGCACCATGGTGGCGATCAGGGTCACGGCATAGGTCTCGAACAGGTCCGCGGCCATGCCGGCGCAGTCGCCCACGTTGTCGCCCACGTTGTCGGCGATCACGGCCGGGTTGCGCGGGTCGTCTTCGGGAATGCCGGCCTCGACCTTGCCCACCAGGTCGGCACCCACGTCGGCGCCCTTGGTGAAGATGCCGCCGCCCAGGCGCGCAAAGATGGAGATGAGCGAGGAACCGAAGGCAAAGCCGATCAGCGGATCGAGCAGCTTGGCCAGGCTCTTGTCGGGCGTGAGCTGGCCGTTGCCGACCAGGAACCAGAAGAAGGCCGACACGCCCAGCAGGCCCAGGCCCACCACCAGCATGCCGGTGATGGCGCCGCCGCGGAATGCCACGTCCAGGGCCGGCCCGATGCCTTGGGTGGCCGCCTGGGCGGTACGCACGTTGGCCCGCACCGACACGTTCATGCCGATGAAGCCGCAGGCGCCCGACAGCACGGCGCCCACCACGAAGCCGACGGCCGTGGTCACGTGAAGAAAGATGGCGATCAGGATGGCCAGCACGATGCCGACCATGGCAATGGTGCGGTACTGCTTGGCCAGGTACGCCGCCGCGCCGGTCTGGATCGCCGCGGCGATCTCCTGCATTCGCGCGTTGCCTGCGTCTTTTGAAAGAATCCAGCTGCGGGCCCAGACGCCATAGCCTACGGCCAAGAGGCCGCACACGATGGCGAGGATGAGCGGTGTGTTGCCATTCATGCCTTGCTTCTCCAGAAAGTTCGTTTTGACTTGTGGAGACGACGGCTCGTATTCCGGTACGCAACGCGTTTCGGGTTTTGAGCCTTCGCCGCGTTGCTTCCTCGATGCCACCCCCGGCTTGGCGGGGAGGGCCGATTGGCCAACGGCTGCAATTTACAGGCAAAAGTGACAATTGGTGTGAAGGGTGCGTGACGCGGAAAGTAAACTTGGGGTTTGTCCGCATCCCGTTCAAAC
>JAFECZ010000672.1 GCA_018241905.1 Pseudomonadota bacterium | reverse complement strand
CGGCCTGAGCGATTCGCCGCTCGGACGATGCCTGGGTACGCAGGGCATCAACATCGTGCTGGCGCGCCTTCAACAGGCACTGGTGGCACGCGGACTGATCACCACCCGCGTGTTGGCCGCGCCACAAGACTTGTCGAGCGGCACCCTGGCACTGACGCTCGTTCCGGGGCGCGTGGCCGCCATTCGATTTGCCGACGAACAAGGCGACAAGACCAGCCTGCGCTCCGCCATCGCGATTCGCCCCGGCGAGGTGCTCAACCTGCGCGCCATCGAACAGGGCCTGGAGAATCTCAAGCGCCTGCCCACCGCGGAGGCCGACATCCAGATCGAGCCGGCGACACAGCATGACGCGCGCCCCGGCGACAGCGACCTCGTGGTGAAGTACCGGCAGAAGTTTCCGCTGCGCACGACGCTGAGTTTGGACAACGGAGGCTCGGAAGCCACGGGCAAGAACCAGGCGGGAGTGACCGTTGCGTGGGACAACCCGCTGGGCCTGAATGACCTGGCCTACGTCAGCCTCAACCACGACGCCCTCAATCCCGGCGGGCGGGGCACGCGTGGCTACACGGCGCACTACTCGGTTCCTTATGGGGCCTGGCTGTTCGGCGCGACGGCCAGTGCCAA
Organism: Pseudomonadota bacterium; assembly: GCA_018241905.1. Taxonomy (GTDB): domain Bacteria; phylum Pseudomonadota; class Gammaproteobacteria; order Burkholderiales; family Burkholderiaceae_C; genus Variovorax. The sequence continues at coordinate 1,675 of JAFECZ010000672.1, read as the reverse complement.
CAGCTATCACCAAACTGTGCCCGGACTGGATCAGGACTACGTATTCTTCGGCGAAAGCAGCAACATCGATCTGAGCGCTTCGCGAATGGTCTACCGTGATGCCTCGCGCAAGACCAGCGCATCGCTGCACGCCTTCCAGCGCAGCAACAGCAGCGGCGTCAACGACGTCGAGATCCCGGTGCAGAGCCGTCGCGTGGGTGGCTGGGAACTGGGCCTGAATCATCGGGAATTCATCGGCGACGCCACCCTGGACGCCAATCTTCTGTACAGGCGCGGCACCGGTGCGTTCAGTTCGCTGCGCGCACCGGAAGAAGCCTTCGGCGACGGCACCTCGCGCATGCAGATATTCACCGCCGACGCGGCGCTCAACGCTCCCTTCAACCTGGCCGGCCAGCGCTTTCGCTACAGCGGCTTGTGGCGCGCGCAGTGGAATCGCACGCCGCTCACGCCACAGGACAAGTTCGCCATCGGCGGGCGCTACACGGTGCGCGGCTTCGACGGCGAGCAGAACCTGCTGGGCGAGCGCGGATGGCTCCTGCGCAACGACATCGGCTGGGCCGTGGGGGGCAGCGGTGCCGAGGTGTACGCGGGCATCGATCACGGGCAGGTGGGCGGGCCGTCCGTGGCCTACCAACTGGGCTCGCGCCTGACCGGTGGTGTCGTGGGTGTGCGTGGTGCATGGCAAGGGCTGAGCTACGACGTGTTCGTGGGTGCGCCGATCTCCAAGCCCGAGGGGTTCCGCACGGCCAAGGTCACTGCGGGCTTCAATTTGAATTTCAGTTTCTGAATCGGACGTGCGCCGCGGCGCGCGTCGATACCCGCCCAGATGGGCTTTTCATAGTGCTGTCACACAACCAGCGGCCCTGCCAGCGCCAGCGGCAACGCCAGCGTGACCTTCACCGAGAAGGGCGCCACGGTTGCCGGCGCAATCAATGCGGCTGCCGACGGCAGTAGCGGCTCGGCCTCGCTCAACGTGAGCGATCTGAGCACCAGCAGCAGCAGGATCACCGGCGCCTACCTCAACAGCGGTGGTGCAGGCGCTGCCGTGTCGGTGGCTGCTGCAGGTGACGGCGTCTACGAAGTGGTGGGTAGCTATCGCGCAAAGACTGCGACCGGGGCGGGCTACATAGGCGTCTACCGCTTCGCGTGCAAGTAAGCGGCTGAGTCTTGAGCGAGTGTGGCGAAGGTTACGAAGCCATCGGCGTGACCTTCTCCCTGTACTCCGAAGGCGCCACCCCCGTCCACCGCCGGAACGCGCGCCGGAAGCACCGCGAATCCGAGTACCCCAGCGCCTCCGCCACGGCCTGCGTGCCGACTCCTCGACGCAGCAGGCGCTCGGCCAACTCCTGTCGATGCCGGTCGGCAAGCTGCGAATAGTCGATGCCTTCGCGTGCCAGCAGGCGATGCAGAGAGCGCAGGCTCACGCCCAGTTCCTGCGCCGCGTCCGCCAGGGTCTTGAGTTCGCCATGGCGGCCGAACAGATGCTGCATCACTCCAGCGCGCAGCCGATGGTCTTGCACGCCGCGCCCAGCCAGTTCCTGCTCGCAGGCATGGCGCGACATGACAAGCAATGCGTGGTCATGAAAGCGCAGCGGCGTATCCACCTGATGAGCGTCGAACACGATGCGGCTTGTGTCGGCGCCGAAGAGAACCGGAGCGCCGATCACCTGCTCGA
>JAFECZ010000671.1 GCA_018241905.1 Pseudomonadota bacterium | reverse complement strand
CGCAACGGCGGTGAGCACGAACAGCGCGAAGGTCTTCATGGGCCGCCATGCTACGGCCTGCGCGGCCTACTCGTAGCGCTTGCCCAGCGCCATCAGCTCGGGCGTGCCGATCACCGCGTTGAGCCCGTCGAAGTCGAGCATGCGCTCCCGCCACGGCTGCGTGGTGCGGTGCGCCTTCAGGCTGCCGTAGTAGCCCTGCAGCGTGTGCACCACCGCCCGCGCCGTGCCGCCCGGAAAGATGGCGATGCGAAAGCCGTGCGCCTGCAACGCATCGGCGTCCTGGATGGGCGTCTTGCCGCCTTCGACCATGTTGGCCAGGAGCGGGATGCGGTCGCCGAAGCGGCGGCAGGCCGCGTCCATCTGCTCGGGCGAACGCAAGGCCTCGATGAACAGCGCATCCACGCCGCATTCGAGATACGCCTCGGCGCGGTCCAGCGCGGCGTCCAGTCCTTCCACCGCCACCGCATCGGTGCGCGCGAGGATCAGCGTGTCGGCCGACGCACGCGCATCCAGCGCGGCCTGCAGCTTGCCGCGCATCTCGCGCACCGGCACCACGGTCTTGCCGTCGAGATGGCCGCAGCGCTTGGGAAAGCCCTGGTCCTCGACCTGGATCATGGCGGCGCCGGCGCGCTCGAAGCCGCGCACGGTGCGCTGGGTGTTCAGCGCGTTGCCGAAGCCGGTATCGGCATCGACGATGACGGGAAGGTCCACCCGCTCGCAGATGCGCGCCAGCGTGTCCTCGACTTCGCTGTAGGTGGTGAGGCCCACGTCCGAGCGGCCCAGCCGCGTGTAGGCGATGGAGGCGCCCGAGAGGTACAGCGCCTCGAAGCCGGCCTGCTCGGCCACCAGGGCGCTCAATGCGTCGTACACGCCCGGTGCCAGCACGATGTCGCGGGCAGCGAGCCTGGCCTTGAAGGCCGCCTTGGTCTTGTTGGTCGTCATTCGATATCTCCCCGGTCTTGCTGTTGAAGGATCGCGGTCGCGCTCTTCGCCGCAATGGCGCCGCCCGCCACCGCGCTGAGCAGGCCATTGCCCGAGAGGTAGCCCCACACCGCGTCGCCCGATACGCCGCCCGCGGCGCCGCCGGCCGCGAGCAGATTGGGCAGCGGCAGGCCATCGGAAGCGCGCAGCACTCGCATGTCGGGCGCCACGTCCAGCCCGCCTTGCGTGTGGAACAGCGCGCCCGTCACCTTGACGGCGTAGTACGGCGCGGCCAGGGCTCGCGCGAACACGCGGCCATCGGCCTGCGGCGCCGCGCCCATTGCGTCGAGCGTGCCTTGCAGCTCGGCGCAATCGCAGCCGATGCACCGCGCCAGGTCGGCCACCGATTCGCAGCGGCGCAGGGCGCCGGCCGCCTCCGCGTCGCGGAAATCGGGGAACTCGCGGGCCAGCGCGAGCAGGGGCGCGTCGAACACGTTCCACGCGATGCCGCCCGGCTGCGACAGCACGTGCACGGCTGCTTCCGAGTAGCCCTGCGTCTCGTCGTGGAAGCGCCGGCCCTGCGCGTTGAGCTGCACGCCGCCTTCCATCATCACGGCCCAGCTCATCAGCGCGCCCTGGGGCGTGACCCACGAGCCGTGGCCCTGGTAGCCGCCCATGTCGCGCAGCCTGGCGCCCAGCGCCCTGCCCCACAGGATGGCGCTGCCGTCGTTGCCCACGTGCCCGCCGAAGGCGGCGTCGCGCATCTCGGGCAGCAGCTCGCCCACCATCTGCGCGTTGCCGCCGAAGCCGTTGCAGGCCAGCAGCAGCACGTCGCAGCCCAGGCGTTCCTGCCGGCCGTCGGGGCGGCGGTAGCCCAGGCCGATCACGCGCTCGTCCTCCTGCGCCAGCCACAGCGTCTCGACCAGCGCTTCGGTGAGCACCGGGATGCCTGCGCTCTCGGCGGCGGCCTGCAGCGCCGCCATCAGCGCGGCGCCGGTCTTCTGCGGCAGCGAATGCATGCGGTGCCGCGTGTGGCCCGGGTAGAGGAAGTTGTCCAGCAGGACCCAGTCCAGCCCGTGGCGCGACTGCAGGGCATCGAGGGCCGGGCCCACGGCTTGCGCATAGGCGTGCGCCAGCTCGGGGGCCGCGCGGCCATGGGCCTTGGCCTGGATGTCGGCGGCAAAGCGCTGCGCGCTGTCGTCGCCGACGCCTGCGGCGCGCTGCGCCTGCGTGCCGGGTGCGGGAATGAAGCCGGAGGACAAGGCGGTGGAACCGCTGGGCTGCGCGTCGCGCTCCAGCACCACGCAGTCGATGCCCGCGTCGTGCAGCATCAGCGCCGCCACCAGCCCGCAGGCACCGCCGCCGACGATGGCCACCGGCACGTGCACCT
>JAFECZ010000670.1 GCA_018241905.1 Pseudomonadota bacterium | reverse complement strand
GGCGGAAATTCCTGGCCGTACTTCCGGAGCGTGTCGGTGGCATAGGCCGCCTCGGACACGGCCACGTAGCCCGTGTCCATGCTCCAGGCGGCGGCGCGCTCGGGCTGCGTCACCCACTTGATGAACTTGAAGGCCGCCTCCTGCTGCGCCGGCGAGGACTTCTTGAAGACGTAGAAGTTGCCGCCGCCGGTGGGCGAGCCCTTGCGCACGTTGCCGGGGATCATGCCCACGCCGAAGGGAAAGCCGGCGCTCTTGCGGATGTTGGTCAGGTTGCCGGTGGTGGTGAAGATGATGGCGGCCTTCTTCTCGAAGAAGTCCTTGGGTGTGGTGCCCCACTCGACCACGCCGGGCGGGTGCACGCCGGCCTTGCCCAGGTCGACCCAGTACTGCAGGGCCTCGACCACCTTGGGATCGTCGAAGGTCACCTTGGTGCCGGCCTCGTTGGCCAGGATGGCGCCGTTGGGCGTGGTCAGCGTCTGGAACAGCCAGTAGGGGAAGCCGCTGGACGGAATCTGCACGCCCCACTGCGTGACCTTTCCGCTGGCGTCCTTCTTGGTGAGCTTGGTGGCCATGCTCTTGAGCTCGGCCCAGTTGGCCGGGCCCTTCTCGGGGTCCAGGCCCGCCTCCTTGAAGGCCTCCTTGTTCCAGTACATCACCACCGTGGAGCGCTGGAACGGAATGCCCCAGGTCTTGCCGCCGGTCTGGCTGTTGGCCATGAAGGCCTTGTAGAAGCTGCCCATCCAGGCCTTGTCCTCGGGCGTCTTGGCCAGGCTGTCGAAGGGCACGATGGCGTCTTCGTCGATGAGGGTGAACATGTCGGTGGACAGCAGCACCGAGGTGACCGGCGGCGTGCCCGACTTGTGTGCCGTCAGCGCCTTCACGATGGTCTCCTGGTAGGTGCCGGCGTAGATGGGCGTGACCTTGATGCCGGGGTTCTCCTTCATGAAGCCTTCGGCAAAGCCGTCGATGGTCTTGGCGATGGGGCCGCCCACGGCCACCGGGTAGTAGAACTGCAGGTCCACCGGCGCTTGCGCCTGGGCGGCCGATGCGCCGGCCAGCAGTCCGCCGGCCGCCGCGAGTTGCCAATACATGGCGGCGCGCAGGAAAGTCTTTCTTTGCATCTTGTTGTTCGTCCTTGGAAGTGAAGAGAGGGAAAAACGAGAGGGGGAAAAACTCAGTGGATGCGCCGGCCTTCGGCGTCGAAGCCATGGGTATCCGCCGGCTGCCAGGCCAGGTGCACCGGCATGCCGGCCTCGACCCGGTGCTGCCCCTGGGTGCGCACCAGCAGCGACTCGGTGCCCACCGCGCAATGCAGCACCAGGTCGGCGCCCAGGTATTCGGCACTGCGCACCACTGCGTCGATGCCTTCGCCGGGCGCGGCCAGGCGCACCGCCTCGGGGCGCACGCCCAGCGTGGCTGCGCCCATGCCGGTGCCGATGCCGCTGCCGGCGATCCGGCCGCCCTCGAGGGCCAGCAGGTTCATGGGCGGCGTGCCGATGAAGCGCGCGGCGAAGGTGGTGGCCGGGCGGGCATACAGCTCGCGCGGCGGCCCGGCCTGCTCGATGCGGCCGCGGTTGAGCAGCACCACCTGGTCGGCCATGCTCATGGCCTCGGTCTGGTCGTGCGTCACGTAGATCACCGTCAGGCCCAGCTGGCGCTGCAGTTCGCGCAGCTCGCGCCGCATGTCCTGGCGCAGTTGTGCATCCAGGTTGGACAACGGTTCATCCATGAGACAAACCCGGGCCTGCGCCACCAGCGCGCGGCCCAATGCCACCCGCTGCTGCTGGCCGCCCGAGAGCTGCGAGGGCTTGCGCGCCAGCAGGGCCGACAGGCCCAGCAGGTTGGCCGCATCCTTCACGCGCTTGTTCCGTTCGCCGGCAGGCACCTTGCGCACGGACAGCCCGAAGCCGATGTTGTCGGCCACCGAGAGATGAGGAAAGAGCGCGTAGTTCTGGAACACCATCGCAATGCCGCGCTGCGCCGGCGGCAGGGCGGTGACGTCGCGTCCGTCGATCAGCACCTGGCCGGCGCTGGCGCTCTCCAGGCCGGCAATGATCCGCAAGGTGGTGGACTTGCCACAGCCCGAGGGCCCGAGCAATACGCAAAAAGAAGCTTTGTCGATGGTGAGATTTACGCCGTGCAATGCGGTACTCTCGCCCCAGGATTTGGCAACGCCAGAAAGCTCGACGGAAGACATCAACGGAGTTTAGGCAGGGTGTGTGACATATCGTTGCCTAAACCCTCGGTGTTTTCCTGAGACGATGGCGTCACCCAATCTCGCTAAAGTGGTTCGGCCCTTAGGGGAAGTTGTTCACATGAA